>JAITUO010000086.1 GCA_031286245.1 Coriobacteriales bacterium | reverse complement strand
AAATTGGCAATCCTGGGAATCTCGGTAACTCTGCACGAAAATCGACGTTATGCGTGACAGTTTGGCCTGTTTTACAACATCTGGCTTTTTCCATAATTTAAACACGCTGGTAGATGCGTTGCAGCAAAATTCCATATGTGTGAAATCATGAAGAAATCATGCACAACGTCGATTTTCGTGCAGAAATTCGGAAATCCCCAGGATTTGTCTGTGTAAAGCCCAGATAGTAGAGTTATTGGATGTGTTTAGGGATGTGTTTCGGGACTCCGGCAGTCAGATTGGCCGTCTTCAGCAACTTAGCTCCCCAGCATCTCTCGAAAAGATGCCAAACCGTTGGTAGTTTCTGAGCTTTTTCTAATCCTAAGTTTTTTGTGATAAGCATTGTCAAACAATTCAAATACTGTCATACTTGTTACCCCCCTGTTCAACGACGTAATTAATGCAGTTATAACTTAAAACAAAGGTAGACTCGCATGGAATATCTAAAGGTGTCTTCTAAGTCCTCCCCCTCATCGGTTGCTGGCGCGATAGCTGGAATGATCAAAGACGGGGTTCCCGTAGAAATCCAATCGGTCGGAGCCGGTGCAGTAAACCAGGCTATCAAGGCCATTGCTATTGCACGAGGATTCCTGGCTCCTGTTGGCATCGAGATTGTCTGTGCGCCAGCCTTCGCCGATGTCGAAATCAATGGGGAGATTCGTACAGCTATCCGCTTCTCGGTGGAACCGCGCTACCTGAGAGGTATTAAAAACGCAGAGATTGGCGAAGAGGGTCGTTACGACTGGCTGACCTACGGAGCAAACTTCTCTGATTCCTAATGCAATTGAATGGCCTTAACTATCATCTGCGCACCTTCGGATGCCAGATGAACCTTCATGATGCCGAGCGGATTGCTGGCATGTTAGAAGCTTTGGGTGCATTACCAACTGATACCGCAGAACAAGCTGATATAGTCGTTTTCATGACATGCTGTGTGCGCGAGGCAGCAGATCAGCGCCTGCTTGGGCAGGTCGCATCACTGAAGAACCTGCCAGCACCACACCACCGGCGGCTGATTGCAGTTGGTGGCTGCATCGGTCAGCGCGATGGCGCTAAGCTGGTTGAACTCTTGCCGCATATCGATGTGGTGTTTGGCACTCACAATATCAGCTCGCTGCCCGGGCTATTGACTGCTGCACTCACCGGTGAGGGAGCCCAGGTCGAGGTTCCAAACGAAGACGAGGCAACAGGCATCCTCCCAGCTACAGCGCTGCCTGCTCATCGCGAACAACCCTGGCATGCCTGGCTGCCAATCATGACTGGTTGTGACAACCATTGCTCATATTGTATTGTTCCTAAGGTCCGAGGACGCGAAATCAGCCGCCCCTTCGATGAAATCCTACATGAGGTCCAAGCGTTATTGACCGACGGCGTTGTAGAAATCACCCTGCTCGGTCAAAATGTCAACTCCTATGGACGCGACCTCTACGGCAAGCCTCGTTTTGCCGAAATCCTCAGAGCAGTTGGTACCAGCGGAGTCCAACGCTTACGCTTCACGACCTCGCACCCAAAAGACTTGAGTGAAGACACTATCGCTGCATTCGCTGAAACTGCAGCTGTGATGCCACACTTGCATCTGCCTTTTCAAAGTGGATCAAACCGCATCCTATCTGCCATGAACCGTCACTATACTGCTGAACAATATCACAATCTGGTTCGCACGGTCAGACAGGCTGCGGCAGCTGCCGGTAAAGGCGATCAGACCTTGATGGGGTCCGTTGCCTTATCCACAGACATCATTGTTGGCTTTCCGGGTGAAGACGAATCTGACTTCCAAGCGACTTGTGAACTAGTACGCGAGATCGGATTTGCCCAGGCTTTCACATTCATCTACTCCCGCCGCACTGGTACTCCAGCGGCGGAACTGATTGACAACACTCCAGCCGAGGTGATTCAGAACCGTTTTCAGCAGCTGGTTGAAATCGTCCAGCAATCAGCCTGGCAACAGAACCAACTGGAGCTGGCTAGCACAACTACAGTGCTTTTCGAAGGCAACTCCAAACGCGATGCCACCATGCTGTCTGGACGTAGCCCGAAGAATACAACTGTCCACGCGCCGATGCCAACTGGCAAGACTCTAGATGACTTCATTGGCCGTATACTACCGGTGCGGATCGAAACAGCCCGTACTTGGTACCTGCGTGGTGAGTTGGTGTGAACTTGGCTGTTTATAGTGATTAATGTGGATAAAACCAGCCAACCAGAGATCATTGCGATAATTGGCCCGACTGCTTCCGGCAAGTCACTATTAGCTGACCGGCTTGCACAACGGATCGGTGGCGAGGTAATCAGTGCTGACTCCATGCAGGTTTATCGCGGCATGGATATCGGCACTGCCAAGATCCCTCTAGACGAGCGCAGCGTACCTTACCATGGAATTGACCTGGTAGACCCGGGTGAAACCTTTACTGCAGCCTTATACCAACGATATGCTCGGGCCGCGATCAGCGAGATCCATACCCGTGGTCAGCGCGTTGTGTTCTGTGGTGGCACAGGGCTGTATCTGCGCGCTGCCTTGGACGATTTCGATCTGGATGAGGGCAGGGAAGATGAGTCTGGTATTACATCAGCATCCTTACGTGAACGATTGAATAAGCAAGCAGAAGAGCTTGGTGCAGAGGCCTTTCATGCTCTATTGGCGAGCAGCGACCCGGAAAGCGCCGGTCTTATCCACCCAAATAACACCCGTCGCCTGATACGAGCTTTCGAACTGCTTGAACAAGGCTCCAGTTACGCTGAGTCGAGTGCAGGATTCTCTCGTTTTGAAAGTGCCTACCCATTGCGTTTGATCGGCTTGAGCTTAGAGCGAGAGTTGCTATATGGGCTGATTGATGCGCGGGTTGATGCGATGCTGGCAGATGGTTTATTAGGTGAAGTCCAGGTTTTGTTGTCTGAGGGTTTTAGTGAGGCGCTGACAGCAATGCAGGCGATCGGATATAAAGAGCTGGTGCCAGTGTTGGCAGGTGAGTGTCCGTTGGGTGAAGCCGTAGATGCAATCAAGCAAGCCACGCGGCATTATGCCAAGCGCCAGTTGACCTGGTTTGGGCGTGATCCGCGTGTCGAATGGTTGGATATCAGCGACTTGCATTCGGCTCATCAGGCCGGTCGAATAGACGTAGGTGATTTCGCGCGGTTGTTGCTGTCGCGGGCGCTAACACTGCTACAATAGCCAGCATGCAACTGGATTTTTTGAAAATGCAGGGGTGCGGTAATGACTTCATCCTGATTGATAACCTGTCTCAACAACTAGAATTGAGCACTGAACAGGTGGCTTTTTTATGCGACCGTCGATTTGGTGTCGGCGCTGATGGGTTAATAATGGTGCGGCCGGCTGAAGATCTTGCCAGTGATGTTTTTATGCACTTCCTGAATGCTGATGGGTCTCTGCCCGGTATCTGTGGTAACGCGTTACTCTGTTTGGCGAAATATATTATAGAACTGAAATACATAGAATACAATAGGCATGATATGGTTATTGGTACGCTGACAGGTCCAAAACCTTTGAGCTACTCGCTGGATGAATCTGGCATGTTTGCAACAGCGACAGTGGATATGGGTGTTCCTCGTTGGATAGTTGCGGACTCCCAAATGAAGAACGATTCGGGTTTTGCCCCGGGCTTGTCGATAGTAACAAAGTATGGCAGCCTGGCGTTTACCCTTGTTGATATGGGTAATCCGCATGCAGTGGTTTTGCTCGATGAAGCACAATCGGACATCTTGGATTTGCCGGTAGAAGAGTTTGCTACCTTGGCCGGTCAATTGGCAAGGCATCCGTCTTTTCCTGAGATTCCAAATCTCGAGTTTGCCTGGTTGCTCGATCCCGCAGCCGAACCCGATGGTGCGGGCATCAAAATGCGGGTATTTGAGCGGGGGGTCGGGGAGACCTTGGCCTGTGGGACTGGTGCCTGTGCTACGGTTGTGGCCACTGCCACCACCCAGCCTATCCGTGTCAGGATGCCAGGCGGATGCTTAGATATCTCCTGGGCAGACGACGGTCATATACTAATGACTGGTACAGCCACAACAGTCTACCAGGGCTCAATCGAGCTCATGTAGGACGCAATTATGCCGACTGCCAGGTCCATTGAACAGCAAATCATTCTGTTAGCAGAGTGGATCCAAACCGCGAACAGTATTGTCTTTTTCGGCGGTGCAGGGGTCTCGACAGAAAGTGGCATCCCGGACTACCGCTCTGAGTCGGGGCTATATGCATCCAGAGCAGTTTATGGGCATTCACCCGAAGAACTGCTGTCTCACACAACCTTTGTGCGTGAGCCAGATTTGTTTTTCAAGTACTACAAAGAGAACCTGATAGCGATTGACGCTCGTCCTAACTTGGCACATCAGGCCCTGGCAGAATTGGAAGCCAGAGGTAAGTTGAAAGCTGTGATCACTCAAAACGTCGATGGACTGCACCAGTCTGCCGGCAGCCAGGTTGTTTATGAGCTGCATGGTTCGAACTGGCGACAGTTCTGTGTAGACTGCGGTACTCGATACTCACTTCAATATATTCTTGATACCGCCAATTGCCGCGGTTTTATCCCCATCTGCAAAAAATGTGGTGGTATTGTGCGGCCTGCAGTTGTGCTATATGAAGAGCAGTTGGAAAGTAGCGTGGTCGATGCAGCAGTCACAGTCATTAAAGCAGCAGAGCTGATGATCATCGGCGGCACTTCGCTGGCGGTCTATCCGGCTGCCGGATTGATTCGCTACTTCAATGGACAGCACCTGGTGCTGATTAATAAATCCCCGACTGCATTCGACCAGGAGGCTGATCTGGTCATCAATGCAGCTATTGGCGAACTGCTGGACGCTGTAATGCGGTTGGTCGATTAGCTTTAGTTGTTAGCTTAAGCAATTATCCCAAACGGAATAAACCCTTCCAATTCAGGCAGACTGTCTGTCCGGGTGAACGCAAAAGGCAAGCCGTTATGCTCGGCTGTTACTGCGTAGTGGCAAAGAGCAATACCAAGGTCAAAGTCTGTCAGTTTGTAGATTAAAGCGGATGGCCCCTTTGGCTTTTTCTCATAAACTGACACACTGTCAGCCTCCTTTTTGAAAAACCAAGGCTGGCTGTTCATACCGGATGGTGCCAGGCGTACTGCCTGGATACAGGGGTCGTCTGCTACATTGCTGATCTCAGAGATCGACTTGCGAGAGAACTCAGCCAGACTGCGATGCGGCGAGCCTTGAGCTCGGCCGAAGGCCAGCGTGACAATGTCGTTTGGATTGTCCTTGTTCGCATCTTTCGCTCCAGCCAGCCAGATACTACCCAACCCTTTGGCACTCAACCATAAATCGAGGTGCTGGAACAAAAAGCCAGCAGCCTCCAGTTCGAAAGCGGCTCCACTGCCACTGATGATCAGGTAATGTGGCGCAGCAATTCCAAACATACCGCGGGTTTTATCTGTGAAGCGATACTCTAGTTCTACTTCTGGATAAAGCCGTGCGAAACCGCTGATAGCTGATTCAATTTCACTGAATACCTCTGATGGTAGAGGCTGCATATCGAACTTGCGAGTCGCCTTGCGTTGAAAGATTGCATTGTAGAGATCCATGTTCCCTCCTCATGGTTTACGGGATGCAGTAATGGGTAGGAGCCCGGATGGTTGACAGCCTTGGTGGACTGTAATGGCCGATCACTTAAAGCTATGGTATTGGCATTTAGACTGTTGAGGCAGCCGCCTGGACAATCTAGTTTGGCGGCTGCCGGCGATTGCCTGCGGCTGCCTGTGGCTACTTGCGATTGCCGGCGGCTGCCTGCAATTGCCTGCGATTGCCTGCGGCTGCCTGAAACAGTCTACTTACGCGATCTATTTAGGCGGTCTGCTCTGCCCGGATCTTTAAAAACTCATCGATAATGGCTTCTCCCAGTGGACTGGGGCTGGTCACTGGGTCAGCAGCAGTACCAGGAATCAACACAAGCCCGGAGAATATGTATCCTTTGCCGTATTTACCATAAGTATCCATGCACCTGCGGACCTCTTTGCGCACGATCTCATCTGTTGCTACGCTCTCGATGCCTGGGGTACCCACTGTGTCATAACCACCGATGATCACGAACTCATCCCCATGTTTCTCTATTATCGACTCGATGTCATTACTGGCTTGAACTGCGCTCCAACCATGATTACCCTCGTCAATCATATCCTGGACGATAATATCAGCCTTGCCGCAAGTGTGTTGAATGGGGATAATCCCTAACTCTTTGACCGCATCCACCAGTTTTTTATGCATCGGTTTGATCAAGGTGCGATAGGTTTCGGGAGACATGAATAAGGTGCGCTCGGTAGCCACATCGTCATTGAATGAATAGGTGTCCGGTTTGAAGTATTTAGCGCCGTACTTCATCAGCTCGATCTTCCAATCGGTCAGCGTATCCAGTAACTCATAAGTGGCTTCCGGTTCCAGAGCCATTGCCAACAAGGCGCCTTCGAAACCCATGAGTGTAGCCAGTCGTTCATAGACCGCATTGATACTGCCAAACTCGACTACCTTATTCGCCCTGTCCAGTATCGGCTCTTCAGCGGTTGCGCCACCTTCCCAGTCATAGACACTCAAGTCGGGTATCTTGACGATCTTCTTCCACTGGGTCACATCTTCGAGCATGAACTCATTGGGAGCCGGCAGGGCTCCACCCATCGCCGAGGGCGGAGATACCCAGCGCACACCAAAGGCATCGACGCCGGCACCACCCTTGCCCCGCTCTAACTCCCAGGTAACAGTCATTCCAGCCCTGGACAGGTCGGTCATGCCAGGTGTGTACTGATGCGGCTTATGATTTAAACAAGCCAGATAATTCTCCCGTGCAGACATTGAAATCGCCATAAAAACACCTCTTTCTTTTGTTGGTCGCAGACATCTTAGTCGTCGATGCTCGCCTTTATGTCACTCC
>JAITUO010000084.1 GCA_031286245.1 Coriobacteriales bacterium | reverse complement strand
TGCTATATACTTTAAAGAGTCTTAAAGGAAGAGTAGGTCAGTATCTTGAGAGAGGGAATCCAGATGAAGAAAAGACCGATGATTATCGCTATGATCGCAATACCGGCGGTTATTGTCATAGCTTGTGTGGCAGCAGTGGTAATCACAGTAGTTACATTAAATACTCCGACAAAGGGAGAGCAGATCACTAAATACTCTAATCCTCGGGCGGCTTTGATTGTGCTCGATATGCAGAACGATACGACAAGCAATTCTGCCTATAAAAACACCAACCAGCTTCTTGATAATGTCAATGATGCTATCACGCGTGCCCAGCTAAATGGTATCGACGTTATTTATGTGAAGAATGAATACGAAGATAACCCGATCATTTCAATTCTCTCTGGAGGCAGGTATCAAAAAGGCACATTGGGAGTAGAGTTGGATAGCAATCTGTTGGTGATTAATGACAATATCTACTGCAAATCGATCGGAGACAGTTTTCAGTCCAGTGGCATGGAGGAATACCTCATCACTAATCAGATTGATACCTTGTATATAGTCGGTGCAGACGCTTCTGCCTGTGTTTACAGCACAGCACAAGGGGGCTTGAACCGAGGTTACAATGTTATTGTAATCCAAGACGCTATCATTACAATAAATGATGAGACTCTGGATAGAATGCTGAAGCAATATGCTACCGACGGTATCGAAATCATTAAACTGGCGGATTTTACCAGGACAACAAGTTGATGCAAAATCAGACGGCAAGTCTGGTTCGGACTGCAAGTTTGTGTTAAAGCAGACGGCAAGTCTGAATTAGTCAAAGCGACATAGGAGGCGAGATATGGACTCGATTGGATTTGATCTCCTCAAACTGCTGGCAGACTATTGGATATTTTTACTGCCACTGGCATTGATTCAGTTAGGGCTGATGATTGCGGCTTTAATTCATATCTTCAAACATGCCAACTACAAAGTCGGTAAACGCTGGATGTGGGTTGTTATTGTCTGCCTGGTATCGACAATCGGGCCGATAATCTACTTTATCATCGGCCGCGGAGAAAACTAAGCTTTCAGGCAGCCGCCACGCCCTGATTTCAGGCAGCCGCCACGCCCAGGAGAACAGATAGTCATATGAACATACTGGAGATCAAAAGTTTATACAAAAGTTTCGGTAAACACGATGTTTTGACCGGCCTTGATATGCAGGTACCCGAGCACTCAGTCTATGGTTTTGTCGGTCAGAATGGCTCAGGCAAAACTACTACTATGAAGATCGTGCTTGGACTGCTACGTGCCAATCAAGGCGAAGTCTATGTCTGTGGCGAGAAAGCCAGCTATGGCGAGACGAAAACCAACCGTCATATCGGTTTTTTACCGGATGTACCGGAATTCTACAACTTTATGCGACCAATGGAATACCTTTCACTATGTCGAGAGATTACCGGTTTGACCAATAAACAAATATCAAAACGGGGAGAAGACCTGCTCACCTTGGTAGGGCTGGCTGATGACAAACGTAAGATCGGTGGTTTCTCACGAGGCATGAAACAACGTCTAGGTATCGCCCAAGCCCTCTTAAACAACCCACGACTATTGATCTGTGATGAGCCAACATCAGCGCTGGATCCGATTGGCAGAAAAGAAATCCTTGACATCTTGGCTGCTGTGAAAGGCAGAACGACCGTGGTCTTCTCCACACATGTATTGTCAGACGTGGAGCGGATTTGTGACCAGGTAGCAGTGCTGCACCAAGGTAAACTGGCTCTATCGGGCACTCTGGCTGAGATCAAGGCCAGCCATCGGCAAGGCGGATACATCATCGAATTCGCTACTATTGAGGAGGCGACCAGTTACGCAAAAGCTGCTCTGCTTCATCTTAAAACCATCAATGTGGAGCAGGACAAGGGCACTCTGATTGTCAAGGCGAGTGACACCCGGCATGCTGGTGACCAATTGATTAGCTTGTTTGCCAATCTGCAGACTGTTCCACTGAAGTTTGAGGTGATGGAACCGACTCTGGAAGGTTTGTTTACAGAGGTGGTGCAATGAGTCATTACCTTGCATTCTTGAAAAAAGAGGTCATGGAAGGCTTTAGAACGTATAAAGTGCTGATCATGGTCTTGGTGTTTGCAGCCTTTGGTATCTTGAGTCCTCTGACGGCTAAGATGACGCCTGTTCTGCTAGATGCCTTGGCAGAAGAGTTTACGATTTCGCTGCCTGAACCTGCTGCCATTGACTCCTGGACCCAGTTTTTCAAAAACATCGCACAAATGGGCATTATCGTGGTGGTGATTGTTTTCGGTGGCATTCTGGCGACAGAACTTTCGCGTGGTACTTTGATTAACATGTTGACTAAGGGACTGTCGCGAGTTGCGGTTATTCTGTCGAAATATACTTATATGGTACTGATTTGGACAGTCTGCCTATTGATCTGTTTCATCATCACTTTCGCTTACACGAGTTATTTATGGCCAAACGACGAAGTACGTAATCTAGTATTTTCGGTCTTTTGCTTGTGGTTGTTCGGGGTGTTTATTCTGTCTATCCTGTTGTTTTCCGCGACACTGGTCAGAGGTATGTCCGGCTGTTTGTTGATGACCGGAGGCTCTATTGTGGTGATGCTGATTATCAGTATCTGGCCAGCTGTGGAAAAATATAATCCTCTGTCACTGGCTTCGTTCAATGTGCAACTTCTGATGGATACCTATAAAGTAACCGACTTGTTTTGGTCGATTGGTGTTGCTGCTGTGCTTTCGGTGATATTCGTAACCACAAGCATCATTCTGTTTAGAAAAAAGCAGCTTTAGGCAGACGCGGGGTTTTATCGTCTGCCTGACTGTTGCTTAATTCTCGGAGTTACGGGAGTATTAGGATTGCTCGTGCTCACCAGGATAGCCGCGCTCACCACGTTCGCCGCTGCGCTCATGGCGCTCGCCAGGATAGCCAAAACCTCTGCCAACATGCTGGCGATCCTCACCAAAATGGCTGTGACTCCGACGATCATGCCCTTTATCGCCATGCCCCTTTTCGCCATGTCCTCTGTCGCCATGCCTCGTGTCGAAATCCTTGCCTCCCGGCTTACCAAACATCTCGCTTTTTTCTGCCAATCCGCTGTTCATTTTTTTCATCAGCGACAACAGTTGGGTTTGTTCCTCATCACTTAGACCATCAAACAGGCTGCCGATGAACTCATCGGCAGAGGATTTGATTCGATCGTTCAGATCCTTACCCTCATCCGTCAAAAAGACCTTACGGGCGCGCTTGTCATCAGTATCGCTCTCGACACGAATCAAGCCCTGTTTTTCCAATTTGGCTACCAGCTCTGAAGCTGATGAAGGTCGAATGTCAAACGCCATGACAATATCCTTGATTAAAACCCCGTCGCTTTTTGATAGCAGATGTAACAGGCGTCCTTGTCCACGCATCGAACCGAAAGCTTGACGTCTAGCCGGATTCAGAAATGGATTACCCGGCGGTATTGGTATGTCTGGTGGAACCGGCAGATCACCTGGTTGCGGTAAATCGGGAGGTAATGGTACTCCCTGACTATGCAAATTCCGACCTTTGAAGTGATAAAGACGTTGAAGCAGGCGGGCGGCACGGTGGCATTCCATGATCAATTCCATCTGCGCAGAATCAGGAGCAAACTGGTCACCATCGATATCTGCAGGAAAAGCATCATCCATAAACTTGTACATAGTACTTCCTTTCAATAGAAAATTATTTCGGTACCTGATATTAATCGATGGACAATGGCTTGTCAATATATAAAGGTACCTTAATTTTATAGGGAGAAAACCAGACGCTCTAAAACCAGAAAATACTTGATGAGACAGACAC
>JAITUO010000038.1 GCA_031286245.1 Coriobacteriales bacterium | reverse complement strand
TGTAGCCGCTTTCTGGTCCTCATCAATCAGAGCCATGGCAGCACCACCGAAGTCCATGAAGGATATCAGGCGTTCGAACAAGCCAGTCAGGTGGCAAAAAACGAACCATTTGTCTGTTTTCACCCAGTCTTTGTTAGCATCGGCAGAGCCGGCCCAGTCCCAATTCGCAACATCCGGGAAATTAATGACATCAGGCCAATCGTTGGCATCGATCAATGTCGGGTTACCTGGCTCGACCATCGAACCTTGTGCCTGAGGAACAAAAACCCAGGGGATCCCGAATTTGTCTGGTCCGCCGGTCATTTCCTCGAAACTCAAAGGATTAGCCTCAAAGCAAAAAGCCCGCGCATAGTTGTCCGGATCGATGCGCGGAGTCATCATCTGCATGTCGTTGAAGCCCGGTAACCAATAAGGAACCTTACGCTCATAAACCAAACGGTAGTTCTCTTTTGGGGTGACTGGATAGTCGAAAGTCTTGATTGGTGGCATCTCGGGAAAGAAACCCGGCGTTACTGTGACATTCTCAACTTCCTTGTTGGTAAAAAGTACGCGCTCCATTAAAACCTCCAATTCTCAAATGTTCAAAGAGGGCTAAGTGACGTATTCTGTAGGTTTTCTATTCTTAACCCTCGTTACTCCCTATGTGGATAAGCCCGTGTATTCTAGGCGTTCGTAACTGCCTGACACTCGCGGCTGCTCGGTTATCGCGGCTGTCCGGTTATCGCGGCTGCTCGGTTATCGCGGCTGCCCGGCACTCGCGGCTGCCCGGTTATCGCGGCTGCCCGGTTATCGCGGCTGTCCGGCAATTGTACCAACTGGTACACATGCCTGCCTAGGAAAGTAGAAAGTGCTGTATAAGTCTGGTTATTCCCAGCGGCAACTGGTGATATTGCATAATGATGCTGATCTCAGTATAAATTTGTTCAAGACCCCTGTCTGATCGATTCAAGTTGTTAGCTGTACCAGTTTTACAGACAGGGGTCTTGAGTTTTTATGCTATCGGTAACGATCAATACTCTTCTTACAAGCCATGTACTACATAGGTTCTAGCTGGCGAGTAGTACTCGCTTTTTTCTGCTTACTGCGACACATGAACTACCGATGACTATTAACACGAACGAGCTCATTGTCATCCAAAGAACAGACGGGGTTTCTCCCGTGTCTGGAGTCGTCGTGCCACCGCCAGAGCCAGGGCTGCTGACTTGATATACGATGAAGTTGGCTTTAGCGACATTGCAGACCGGGCAATTGGCAGCCGGCAGATTGTTCTTGCTGTAGACCGCCCCACAGACTGGGCAGCGATAGACCACGCTGTAGTTGTCCTTTAAGTAATTGGCATTGGACAGATTGGTTGTGACGTTACTGAAGTTGCCGGCATGGATCTCTTCTGCTCCTTTAGCCAGGCGGAAGATACGGGCAGCGTCAGTGTTGCCTTCAGCTTGTGCTGTGGTTAAAAAGCCGTCATACATCACTGTGTACTCATAGGTCTCGCCATCAAAGGCTGTCTGCAGGTTTTCTACAGTCGTACCAACCACAGGCGCTGCAGCCACTGGTCGGTCGGCTGGATCAGCACCTAGAGCAAGCAAGATCTCCCACTCTTCATCGGCATGCTTCTTTTCGGCTGCGGCAGTGGCTAAGAACAGGTTGGCAACCTGGAACAAGCCATCGTCTTTAGCCTTTTGGGCAAATGCCAGGTAAGCGGCATTGGCGTTGGTCTCGCCCTGGACTGCCGCAAACAGGTTCGCATAGGTCTGGGTCAAGACATCGGACGAATAAGCAACGAAGTTGGCTTTTGCGACATTGCAGACCGGGCAATTGGCAGCCGGCAGGTTGTTCTTGCTGTAGACCGCCCCGCAGACTGGGCAGCGATAGACCACGCTGTAGTTGTCCTTTAAGTAATTGGCATTGGATAGATTGGTTGTGACGTTACTGAAGTTGCCGGCATGGATCTCTTCTGCTCCTTTAGCCAGGCGGAAGATACGGGCAGCGTCAGTGTTGCCTTCGGCTTGTGCTGTGGCTAAAAAGCCATCATACATAACAGTGTACTCATAGGTCTCGCCATCAAAGGCTGCTTGCAGGTTTTGAGCAGTCGTACCGACTGTTGGCGCCCCTGCCACTGGTCGGTCGGCTGGATCAGCGCCTAAAGCAAGCAAGATCTCCCACTCTTCATCGGCATGCTTCTTTTCGGCTGCGGCAGTGGCTGTGAACAGGTTGGCAACCTGGAACAAGCCATCGTCTTTGGCCTTTTGGGCAAATGCCAGGTAAGCGGCATTGGCGTTGGTCTCGCCCTGGACTGCATCAAACAGGTTGTCGTAGGTTAATGGATAGTCATCTTTGGTGCCTGCTGCCTGCAGGCTGATTGGTGGCAAAGTCAACACACCAGCTAATACAAATACCAAAACTAATAGAAAAACGAGGATTTTGTCAGGAATGCGTCTGACCACTGTGACATTGCTTAATCTCATTTTGCCCTCCTGTCTTTTGAGATTGCAATTTTTGTAATCCCAATAATAGTATTATTGAACAATAATTTGTTCTATGAAATGAGATTATTTCTACTAATCTAGGTTCAGTTACTCTCACTTGTTGCTTTGCTTGCACTCCCCTGCTGATTCGGTTGCTCCCACTTTGCTCCCACTTTGCTCCCACTTTGTTTACACTCCCCGGCTTTTCTCCCCATATTTACCTTTCTACTCAAGGTTGACATGGCTCTCCGACCAACCCAAAACAGTAATAGGCTCATTCACTCTGAAGCTCTATACTGTGTTTATGAGTAAACCAATTTATAAAGACTGGGATGGGCCTGCGATTCTTTTACTGGATCTTGATGCCTTCTTCGCATCAGTCGAGCAGCTCGATCATCCCGAATGGCGGGGGAAACCTGTGATAGTTGGTGGTGACCCTGGACGGCGTGGAGTTGTTTCGACTTGTTCATATGAGGCTAGAAAATATGGAGTCCGCTCAGCCATGCCTTCTGCCACTGCAGCGAAGCTCTGCCCTGATGCTATCTGGACAGCAGGAAATTTCCCGCGCTATATTGAGCTTTCAAATCAAGTCATGCAGATCATGCGCGATGTTTCGCCACACCTGCAACAAGTTTCGATTGATGAGGCATTTCTCGATGTATCTCCTGGTCGTTATATCCGCGATCATCCAGTAGAGCTGGCTGGGAATATTAGCCAGCGAGTCTCTGATCTGGGTATTACCTGTTCGATTGGCTTGGGCAGTTCCAAGACAGTTGCGAAAATTGCCTCTGACCAGGATAAACCTCATGGTTTAACTGTCGTTTATCCCGGCAGTGAAGCCAGTTTTCTTGCACCATTGCCAGTCAGGGCATTGTCAGGTATTGGTCCTCAAAGTGCTAAACGTTTGGAGAAGTTCGGAATCCGCACTCTCGGACAGCTGGCCTCTGCTGAAACTGAACTCTTGCATGAGCTTTTTGGCAAGAATACCGATGCTGTCCGCCAGCGTTGCCTGGGCATAGACAGTTCACCAATAGATACTGACGACATAGTAAAATCAGTTTCTAACGAGATGACCTTCTCCACAGATTTAATAGACGAATCTGAGATCTGTGCGGCTATCGAAATGATGTCTACACGAGTCGGACGACGTTTGCGTCATAAACACCTTGCTGGGTTTACAGTGACTTTGAAACTCCGATATAACGATCTATCGATTCGGACTGTTCAACGCACCCAACAGGAACCGATGGATAATGAGTGGCGGTTTGCTCCGATAGCTATCAGCCTGCTACCACAGATTTGGCGACCGGGCGATGCGGTTCGCCTGGTCGGAGTAGGGATTTCCGGTTTTGATATCGGTACTGACAGTACTGATTTACAGCTCAGTTTATTCGAAACACCGGTTGAAGATACGAAAAGCGGCCCCTTGGCAGAAGCCACAGACCGGGTGCGTGATCGATTTGGCGAGTATGCTGTCAGTTGTGGTCGCGATTTTCGCTTTCGACGCCGTGATACCGGTACTATCGGTCAGAAGAAGGATGATTACAAGGATCCGCTGCATGCTCCGGATGAAATGGACGAATAGTCACGCATGTCGTAGCTGTAGCAGTTTTTCACAGCTGGATAAAGCAGGCTCTGTCATCCAACAAAGCTTGAACGCTTCTTTTACTTTTTTAAACACTACATTCCTCAGCTTACTTGCTTGCAAGATCGCAAGCCGCAAGATTACAAGCCGCAAAATTACAAGCCGCAAGATCGTTATTGGGTGGCTGAGCAAGGCACGTTGTACCACCTAACCAAAAAATGTCCCGAAAGTGGACTTGTGTAGTGGGTTTTCCCACCTAAACGCCTAAATACAATGGAATTCTCCTTTTTATTAGCTGAAACCCACTACACAACTCGACTTTCGGGACAAAACATGTTGATACCGTGTAATGTACGTCTAATGGAACATAACACGTTATTAAAAGGCTGTTCAAAGAGATTTAGTAGAGTAAAGAAAGCTCAGGAAACGGCTTTTTCCATTCATAAACTATACGTAGTATGTATAATCACAATTGCTCGAAATAACAAATGCTTTTGGCAGTCTGCTCTTCGCAGACCCAGACTCGTTTTACTATCGGTAAACTATGTGAGTTAACACACGCAGGGATACGGAGGAACAATGTATTGTCCGAATTGTGGAAAAGAAATCAACGACCCAGGCTCCTACTGCCCTGAGTGTGGTGTAGCTATTGCTTCGACTATACAAACCGCACCCCCTGCTCCCGACCCACACTACTCCGCACCCACCTCCTCTGTCCCAGCCCCCGACCAGTATTACCCCGCTCCTGCTCCTGCTCCCATTCAACCGCCAAAGAAAACATCCCTACTACCGATAATCATCGCAATCTCAGTTGTCGTCCTTTTGATGCTGGGAGTAGCTGGAGGATTCGGAGTCTATGCTTTATTACGATCCAATGCCTATGACTCAGCGGTCGAGGCTTTCACTACCGCTGAATATTACTACAACCAGGCTTTTTACATCAACGATTACAGGCTAACCATAGAAAACTACGAATCAGCCTATCAAGAATTCACTGATCTTGGTGACTACAAAGACTCGGTATACTACGCAGGTAGATGCCAAGATAGAATCACCTTATGTGAAAAAAACATCGACTACCTGACAGCGACTGATCTTTACTACGCAGGCTCTTACAAAGAAGCAAAAGCACTTTTCCAATCTCTGTCAGGGTTTTCCGATTCCCAGTTCATGATCGAACTATGCGATCTCCACATCTTGTTTAATGAGGGTGTAGGATTATATGAACAAGGCGACTATTCATCAGCTCTTGAGGTCTTCGAATTGCTCAGCGACCAAGGTTTCGAACTTGCCGATGAATACTGTTTGATAACAAATTATGCTATCGCTGATCAACTCTACAAACAGGGATCACTTTATGAGGCCTACCTGCTGTTCCGATCGCTCGGTTCTTTCGACGATGCCAACGATCGAGCAGAGGGCTGTACTATCAGCTTTCCAAACACTGGTGAAATCTATCACAACAGCGACTTTGTATCCTCTGCAGTCAGCCTGGTGATCGATGGATCAAACATGCCTTTCGTCCGCTACATCAAAATCTACAGTGGCTCTACCCTGGTCTCCAGAATCTTCCTCAACCCCTGGTCTTCCGTTACGGTTTACTTGCCTTCTGACACTTACACTATCAGAGCAGCGAGCGGAACTCTCTGGTTCGGCGAAGAAATCATGTTTGGCGACGAAGGAGACTACTCCACAATGGTTTTCGAAGACGGCGGAACCACCACATTCTTCAGAAACAATTACATTTATACATTAACGTTGTATGCCACTGAGGATTCCAACATCAAGTCACAAGACATCGACCGAGAGCATTTCTAGGTCTCAGTTCTACTTCCTGTGGATAAAACCGTAAACATCGACTGATCGCTGGTCGATGTTTTACTGTAAGACAATACCGGTTTCATCAATGTTATGATTCTGTTTTGTACTTGAGAGGTCCACCAGCACAATCGAAAAAGCCGGAGGAAGTATGCTTTGCCCATACTGCAACAGTGAACTGCCCGATGACATGGTGTTTTGTACTGACTGTGGAAAACAGATAGATACTTTAGATACCAGCTTTCATGAGCTCGGATATGAGGTTTTCGAAGTATCACCATATGACACAGAGTTTTACAACACGCATCCCTATGACGCTTCTTACTTCGACAGCCCTCCTTATGATGCCCCGCACTACGACACCCCTCCCTACGACGAACAGCCTCGTAACACCCCGCACTACGACACCCCTCCTTTCGAAACCTCATTCGATCCAGCCGCTACCATCCCTCAGCCAGTTATATACATACAGCAGCCGAAGCAGCGATCAAAGATTCCGATCGTCATCGCAATCGTAATAGCCTCAATTCTTGTACTCGGTGGCGGAGGATTCGGGGGGTTTGCTTTAGTACGTCATATCTCATACAACAAAGCTTTCGAGGACTACAGAACCGCAAGCATCTTTTTCGAGAATGCTGATTCCATCAGTAGTTTTCGAGCTGCCGAGGAAGTCTACCAGCGAGCAAGCAGTGAATTTGCTCGCCTTGGTGATTATCAAGAAGCGAAAATCTACTCAACAATATGCTCTAATAGAGTAGCTTTATGCCAGAAAAACACCAACTATATAGAAGCCATGGAGCTATTCAATGAAGGCAAGTATGAAGAGGCAAAGGAAGTATTTCGGTCCTTGTCAGGCTTCAATGGCTCATGGGAGATGGTTGACCAATGCAACTATTACATGCAACTCATCGAAGCAATAAAACTATACGAACAGGGTGACTACGCTGCTGCATTGGTGATCTTTGAATCCTTGAATTATCAAGGATTCGACAAGGCTGCTGAAAACTTCCAAATAGCGATTTATGCTATAGCAAACGAACTGTACCAAGATGGTAATTATTACGAAGCCTATAAACTCTTCAAATCCCTAAAACGTTACCAGGATGCAAGCAGACGTGCGAACGCTTGTACGATCAGCTTTCCAGATTCTGGAGTTTATAGCTTTAACAACGATTTCAATTCATCCTCAAGTGATCTAGTCATCGATGGATCAAAATCTCCCAAGGTCTATTATTTGAAGATCTATGACGATTCCACTCTGGTCGCATGTATCTTTGTTGAGCCACGGTCAGTGGTGCGATTCAACCTGAAACCAGGCGACTACATCGTCAAACAATCAACGGGACCTGTTTGGTTTGGCGATGAGATCATGTTCGGTGATGAAGGCACTTATTACTTGTTAGAGTCTGATGATGGCAATAATGCTCTCACAATTGAGGATGGGTACACATGTACATTGTTCCTAAACGCTTCAGGAGACGGTAATCTCACAGCTCATGAAATCAATCGTAAAGAATTCTAACAATGTGGATAAAACCGCGACGCCAGTTTTTCGAAAATGCCTTTATCAAGGATAGTTTGGATAGTAGCCTCAGCTAATTGCCGTATCATTTAATGCCTCGAAGACAAGCTAATCCAAGAATTTAG
>JAITUO010000018.1 GCA_031286245.1 Coriobacteriales bacterium | reverse complement strand
GCAAAACTCAAATACTTCAATCATAGACAGACATCTGGCTGTTGAATGGAGGATCAATGCTTATGCTGTTCTACAAGTTCGGCTATCAAAAACACTATCGCCTGTTTATTGAGCATCCTTATGTAATTGGACAAAGCCATTGGTTCCTCTGTCAGGTATCAATACTGAAAGAACTCGAGCTAGTGAATACTATGAAACGATAATAGAGTATATTTGTATATTTGACGTTGAAAACTATGCTTAACCTTATCTAAAGCAGTAAACTTGGACTTCTGGTAGAATGGGTCCAGTAAGACTATCGAATTGCTGTCCGGACGAACATCAGCGAAAAAGTCGGACAGCCAACATATTCAACCGCATGGGTAGGAGAGGGAAGGCGGAGATATGGTCGGCCCAGCCGCTGCACATAACTTAGATGCGCATGTTTTATCTGGTGTGTCCAAATATCAGATAAGGTCCTCTCAGCGCATCTGGTTACCTGTACCAAATATCGCGCCCTTCTCCCCAATCACTGAAGCGATGTGATTATGAGATTGCCAAAAACTATATGCACATTTGTGATGTCAATGCTTCTGCTACTTGCACTGACCGCCTGCCAGGGAATAGGAGAAGGTAACTCCATCCTTCAGGAAGAGTCTGTAGACCAAGAAGGTTACACCGCTGAAGAGCAGGCGATCATTGATGCCAACGCGCAGACCTTGGAATCATATATACCGGTACTCAGTGAGAAAGGCAGCGGTCAGGATCCCGCCGAGATTATGTTGAGGGATGGCATCGGTACGATCACAACCATTAACCAGATTTCAGAGAGAACTGGCGGTTACAGTGTCAAGGTCACTGACGACAAAGATGGCCTGTATGTGCTGGCTTTTAACAGCGAAGGGCAGCTCAGCACTATTCATAATGGCAGTAACCAGGTCATCTATACTCATACCGGCGACGAAAAGATGTGGTTTGGCGACACCTTCTATAAGTGAGTCTCAGAGTATCGTCTACCTCCATATGTGTAGCTTTTCCGCACGAGATATCGGGTGACCTTCGGCTGAACCTAATGCTTCACATCGGGTGACCCTAATGCTACTCATCAGCTTCACCGAAGGCTGCATCCAGAGTCATCAACAACTCGTCGCTCAGATCACCCAGCTTAGCCATATCAGCAATCGCAAACCCAGCAAAGGCAGTTTCTTCGATCTCACGTAAGGCTTTTTGTAATGGCTTAATCTTAGCAAGACCATCAGCAGACAATGTGATAACTGAGCTTCGGCGGTCTCGATCATCGATTGCTCTGCTGATCAGTCCAACTGCTTCTAAGTCATTAAGGATCCGTGTCAAGGTCTGCGGAGCAATAACCAGGGCATTGGAGATATCGGATGGTTTAGCACCCTTAGTATGCCGCGAGACGAAGTTCATAACGGTAAACTCTGGATATGATACTCCGGCTGTCTTGCACCAGTTCTGGTAAAGCAGTATCAGTCGTTTGCTGGTTTGCAGATGCCTGTTCAGCAGAGCTACCTGAGCTATACCTTCTGTTTCATGATGCGAAGGTATGCGGGCACTGAACACACGTAGTTTCTGCTGGCAAGCAGGCATAGTCAGGCCTTCTACCTTTACTTCGTGGCAATGTGAATAGCCTTTGGCAAGCAGTTGGCTGACCGTGATACCTGGTGTGTCAAATACTATGAGATGACCATTTTTCTTCAGTACCCGAAAAACCTCATCATGCATCGATTGGGCTATTGCCAAATCAGCTGTCAAGCCATGCCAGACGATTGCATCAAAGCTCTTGTCCCGCTGGTCAAATACAAACGAGTCTTCGACCGCCTGGTTGGCCAGGGTATGCTGGAGGTCCATTTTGGCAACTCTGTGCCCCGCTTCCACCAGTTGTTCAGCCAACCAGGACAAACAGGATTCATCAAATCCGATTGCCAGAATACGCACGGGCTTATCCACAGGTAAAAGAGTAGCCAACAAGGTTTGCCATCGATTGGTTGTCTCTTTTTCTGTCATTTGTTCTGGTTCTGCCATCCCTCACATCCAAATATACTACCGAAATGAACTATTTACTGACATGAATATCCTACTGTGTTATTATTACAGAATGCCTTACAAGAGGAGTAAGGCAGATGCACTTTGACAGTCTGACCTTCAGTTTATCTGAAGGTATGAAGCAGGTACCTGAGATGTTTTGTGACGAAACTCTAGCGCAGGCATCAAAGGTGAAAAGAGAAGCCGGGTGTAAATCCCGCGCGGTCCCGCCGCTGTGAAGTGGAGTCTGCTCTGTATGCCACTGGGAAACTGGGAAGGCTGAGCAGATGATGAAACTGAGCCAGAAGACCTGCCTGCTTCGCGCTGTACTATTCTACGTGAGATGGAGGAGGTACAATTCGTATGTTTTTCTCAAGAATTGAAAAAGTAGTGCTCGGTCTAACTGTCTTCGTGGCGGCTTTTTTTGTGTTGCCACCGACGGCTGAAGCCATGCACATCATGGAGGGTTACCTGCCGATTGGCTACTGCTTGGCTTGGGGAGCTGTGGCCTTGCCGTTCGTTGTTATTGGCGTGATACGGTTGCGTAAAACGATCCAGGAGAACCGCCGGGCATTGATTCTATTAGCGATGTCCGGAGCTTTTATCTTTGTGATTTCATCTTTAAAGATCCCTTCGGTTACCGGTAGCTGTAGCCACATGACCGGTACCGGGTTGTCGACGATCCTATTTGGAGTCACATCGACCAGTGTTTTAGGTGTCATCGTCTTAGTCTTCCAAGCAATTCTTCTGGCACATGGCGGTCTGACTACTTTAGGCGCAAACACTTTCAGTATGGCCATTGCCGGGCCTTTAGTCACACTGTTGCTGTTCAAAGCCGGTAAGGCTTTGAAGCTGAACAAGTTGGTGAATGTCTTTGTTGCTGTGTCGCTGGGTGACCTGTTTACCTACTGTGTGACTGCTTTTCAATTGGCACTGGCTCATCCCAGTGAAACCGGCGGTGTACTGGCCAGTCTGGTTAAATTCCTGCTTGTTTTCGCTCCGACCCAAATACCGCTGACGATCGTTGAGGGGTTTCTCACTGTTTTGATTGTCATCGGTATGGAAAGCTTCGCCAAGCAGGAACTTGCTGCCAGCTCCTATGGAAAGGTGATTTGAGATGAGCAGCCAGTCAGCAGATCCAAACGTTGACCAGAAAGAAAGGTCAGGCAAGAATATGAAGAATCGCACTCCATTGGTCATAACCTTGATTATCCTTACAGTCTTAATCATGTTGTTCCCCTTGTTCCTGATCAGGGGAGCAGAGTTCGAAGGCAGTGATGGAGCAGGTAGCGAAATGGTCGACGAAGTTTCTGGTGGGGAATACGAACCTTGGTTCGATCCTATCCTCGAGACCTTGATCGGTGGCGAACTGCCATCGGAAATGGAGACACTGTTTTTCTGTATCCAGACAGGAATCGGTGTCGGAGTGATTGCCTATTGTTTCGGCTACCTGGTTGCACGCAAACGTTACAACACCAGTGAGAAGACATACGCTGATGAACTCCAACCTTCGGTGTAACTGCATCCAGGCTATGAGAGCCAAGGTGTCTCGTGATGAATGCTATCTGCCAATACGATTGCAGCTCTGGACGCTGTAGCCAAGGTGTCTCGCTATGATCAACGCGCTGTTGAGTTTCGCATTTATTTGGTGTTTGACCTATGGACGACTGCCGGTACCAGTGATCCTGGTCATTGGTAGCGGTCTGGCTGCTTTCCTATTCATCAGTAGCCGCCACCGCCATACCGGCTTTATCGTTACAGATGTCTTAGCACAGGCCTCTCGCTTGAAATCTGTCAACCCAACCTTGAAGGTCATTACAGCTTTCGCACTGATCATCGTTGGTATTGCTTCACCAAGCGCCTGGACAGGTGTCTTTCTAGCTCTGACCGCCTTCTTGATTGCTACCTTTGGCGGCAATATCAGCCCTCACGAATACGTTGAGGTCTTATCCATACCATTAGCTTTCCTCCTAATCGGGGGTCTGGCGTTGCTCATTGAAGCCACGCCAGACCCCACTGGTATAGTCAATATCAACTTATACTATTTTTATCTCACGGTCAGCCCGCTTGCTCAACAAAAAACCGCGTTGGTCATTTCTCGCGCCATGGGAGCTTTCAGCTGTCTCAGTCTGCTCAGTGTGACCACACCGATGTCTGACATTATCGGAGTGCTGCGTCGTATGCATTGTCCGGAGCTGATCATCGACCTGATGTATTTAATCTACCGCTACATTTTTATACTGCTGACGATGCACCATGAGATGATGAATGCTGCCAAAAGCCGGTTGGGCTTGCGTAACTACCGCACCAGCCTGCGTACAACCGCCAGTGTTTATTCGAACTTACTGGCTCGCAGCCACAACCTCGCCAGCCAGAACTTTGATGCGATGGAAAGCCGCTGTTACAACAGTGGGATCAGCTTCTTAGAAAACCGCGTCAAAGCCAACGCGGTTCAAGTTAGTGCCTGCATAGTATTATTAACTGCTGCGTCGGCGATCAGCTTGATTACTGTGATGATGTGATGACATGACAGAAATCCTACGCGTTGAAAACATCAGCTATAAATATGAGGATAAGTACTTAGCTGTTAACAATGTCTCGGTTAACTTCTCGGCAGGTGAATTGGTGGCAGTGTTAGGGAGCAATGGAGCTGGCAAGAGCACATTCTTTTTATGCTGCAACGGGGTATTACGCCCTCAGACTGGTCATATATATCTTCATGGAGAAGAAGTCTCTACGAAAAAGCAATTAACTACCAGGCTCAGGCAGTCTGTCGGATTAGTTTTCCAGGATCCTGACAGCCAGATTATCGCGGGTAGTGTAGAGAGTGAAGTCAGCTTCGGCCCGATGAATCTCGGGCTACCGTTTGACGAGGTGCGTCAGCGGGTCGATGAGTCACTTCAGCAGATGGATATCGTCCGTTACCGCGACTTTGCTCCCCAGTACCTCAGTGGCGGTGAGAAAAAGCGCGTCAGCATCGCAGATATTTTAGCCATGCGTTCTGAGATGATCCTGCTAGATGAACCAACAGCTTCGCTTGATCCCAAAAACGCTGATGCCTTGGAGCAGATCCTGCGAGACCTCAGTCAGATGGGTATTACGATCGTCATCTCAACCCACGATGTAGATTTCGCCTATCGTATTGCTGAACGGGTGATTGTTTTTGCAAAGGGAGAAATCATTGCAGATGATAAACCAGACATTGTGTTTGCCAGCCAGGCGACACTGGAGCGGGCTGGGTTGAAGAAGCCGCTGCTGTTTGAGGCCTGGGAGACAGTGCGAAATGGCACAGTTGAATTCTACGGTCAAGCCAGACCACGGACGATTGAGGAATTCCGTGATTTGCTGGCTGGCAACATTGCCAACGCCAGCCAAAGAATAAAGCATGTTAGTGCTGGTAATAATACCGATCCCAGCTTGGCTAAAGCCCACACTGCAACAATGCCAATCAACTAGCCATTCTGCAGCTTCAACAGCTTAACATCACCGAACAACTTTTATAGCCTCTATACAGCTAACGTAATCAGTCAAGCCGTAATCAAGCTTAAGCAAGCGTAGGCAAGCCCTAGCAAGTACTCAAACCTGCCAAATAGGCCTCTTGCCACAGAATCGTAAAAAAATAGTACAAAAAGGGGTTCACGTACGATATTCCTGTCGCAAATCATTGAAAATTGCCACAATTTGGCCCATATAGGGGTAAATTGGCCTTATGAATCGTACGTGAACCCCTTTTTGTACTGAAATATTGTAAAATCTTGGCATGGACATTGTCATCAGTCATAAATCGGCTCTAGAGTATTGGCGCGGCTGGCGCGCGCATGATATTGCATTGGACAAGCAACGCATTCGTCAACGTGTGAGAAAAGCTCCGGAAAAACTACAGCCTCCCTCTTTCAATCAAAAGGAAATCCTTAGCAGCTTGTCTCTGCCAATTGATGTCTTAGTTGCCAGTGAAGGTGCCAGGCGGCCTTCGCAATGGTTTTATCCACATATTTTTCGTGGGACAGTACCTGATAACGGATTTGTAAGTGTTGAAGATGAGATATTCGTATGTTCTCCGGAACTCGTATTCTTGCAGCTAGGTAACGTATTATCCTTGCTCGAACTAATCGAGACAGGTTATGAACTCTGTGGTAGATTCGCGATAGTCAGTTCAGAGGAAAAGCAGGATGATGTGGCATCGGATCGTCCTGAACCAGATGCTACTGCACAATCAAAGCTGATTGAATGCCAACAACTCACGAGTGTTGCCAAACTGAAGGCTTTCATTGAGCGCATGCCAGGGCAAAAGGGACGCAGCCGCTGTCTGAGAGCCTTGCGTTATATCGCAGACGATTCCGCCTCGCCAATGGAGATAAAACTCGCCATGCTTTTATGTCTGCCATATAAACTTGGCGGCTATGGGCTACCGTTACCAGAGCTCAACTACCACGTCTATCCGGGGAAGGCAGTCAGAGGCAGCCTGGATAGATCCTTTTATTCCTGTGATCTATACTGGCCTGAACACAAGCTGGCTGTGGAGTATGACAGTGACCAGTTTCATTCGGCGACTGAGCACATAGCCAGCGATTCAAGAAAAAGAACTGCACTGGCTATGCTTGGTGTTGATGTGGTTACTGTGACCAGGACACAAGTCCGAAGTTTCGTACAACTGGAGAATGTGGCTAAAGTACTGGCAGCCAAAATGGGTAGACAACTACGTATGAAGATTCCCAAGTTTAGCCAAACTCGTCACAAACTACGTAGCCAGCTTTTGTAGAGCTTACTTAGAATCCACTACCGTCTGGCTAACTGGAATGCGTTTCTAGTCAGGCAAACCCAACAATCCATAGATAAATTCCATGTCCAGATGCTGTCGTACAGCATCTGCCAGGATATCGTACTGCTTCTGCTTGTATTCCTGGTAGTCAAGTATGTTGGTTGGAGCAGCCAAGCCTTTAGCTTCCAGTAACGCTTTCAGCAAACCTAAGCGGCATTCAGCCGATTCAAAAAAGCCCGGCAGGCTGGAACCAGCGACGTTATCTAAGCAACAACCGTCGAATGCTACGGCACGCAGGTGATTGCAGGTATCAGAAGAACCATCATCAAAACTGATCAAAGCAGATGCACCTGTCCCTGATCGAATTGATCCAGCCAAGCCAAAATGGCCTTTAACCAGCGCACCATTCAGAGCAGTAAACAAACCTTGAGCTCCTGTGATACGCCCTGATGCCAACCGCTGGTTAGAAGCCTCCTGCTGTGAAAAACTGACCGGCAGCACTGCTAGACCAGGCACATGTCTACCTGCTAGGTCTCCCTGTGAATCGCAAATCTCCTCGCCCAGCATCTGGTAGCCGCCACCAAGACCAAAGATAGCCACCCCCTGACTCGCCAGCAAGTGCACCGCCTGGTCAAACCTCTTTGACCTGAGCCAGTTCAAATCCGCCACAAGACTATTTGTATCAGGCACTATTACCAGATCCGGATGGCCAAGCTGACTTACACCATCGACATAGCGCACACTTATACCCTCGATAGCACCAAGTGCAGAAATGCCAGAAAAGCTAGCGATCCTCGGCAGGCGAATAACAGCGACATCAATCAAATCAGCCTTGGGAGCAGCAGAAAAACGGCTGCTCAGGCTATCCTCATCCTCAATATCAACATCCAGGTAGGGGAGTGTGCCGACGACCGGCTTACCGGTTTTCTCCTCAAGCATCAAAACACCATTGTGGAGAAGACCGATATCTCCGCGGAACTTGTTAATCACCAGGCCTTTAACGCGTTTTTGCTCAGCTTCGTCTAATAAGATGAGCGTACCGACCAGTTGGGCGAAGACACCTCCGCGGTCGATGTCACCAACCAGTAGGACATCGGCATCGGTCAGCTCGGCCAAACCCATGTTAACGATGTCATCCTTGCGCAGGTTGATCTCGGCAGGGCTTCCAGCGCCCTCAATGACCACGATGTCGTGGCTTTCGGCCAGCGACTCAAAGGCCCGCATAATGTCGGGGACCAATGACCAGCGGTATTCGAAATAGTCTGCAGCCGCCATGTTGCCACGCGACTCGCCATTAACGATCACCTCTGAACCTGAGTCACTGGTCGGTTTCAACAGGATTGGGTTCATCAATATGCTGGGTGTGATACCGGCCGCTTCAGCTTGGATCACCTGGGCGCGTGCCATTTCCAACCCGTCATCGGTGATATGAGAGTTAAGCGCCATGTTCTGTGACTTGAAGGGTGCAACACTGTAGCCATCTTGTACGAACACACGGCAAAGTCCAGCCACCAGCAGGCTCTTGCCGGCGTTGGACATGGTTCCCTGGATCATCAGAGGTCTTCTCATCAAGGCTCCAATGGGTAGCATGAGTATTATCTGATCTGTTAATCGACTCTTTTAGTCTAGCGGATATTTGACACCAGTTGTGGTAAGGGTTATATGATTGCTTGTCGGTTGGCTATCAGCAAACTTTTCTTCTTAGTCAACAAGCCGTCTGTTTTTTCTGCGCAAAGCCAGCCCGACTCCCAACATGACACTACCCAATACCAATAGTGGTAAGACTAAGGGACTCCAGTCACCGGTCGCCGGAGTGACAGGCGAGGTCGGTCGTTTCGTTGGTCCTGTCGGATCGTCAATCTGTGACCAGACAGCAAAGAGCACCATATCACGAGAGATCTCGAACTGATCCCCAGTTTGATAGACAATCGCACCAGAGGCATTCAAGGCCCAACCGGCAAAGGTGTAACCGGCTCGGATCAAACTGCCTTCTCCAAGTACAGTGACCAGATCACCAGGGCTGTAAGAGTCGTTGAGATCGATCGGCACTTCTCCACTGGTAGCACCATTCCCATCGTATGTGACACGATAGATCGTATTCATCCTCCAGAGCCCGTAAAGCATCAGACGGTTGTCGTCGCCAAACAGTAAGGAGTCGACTGCTACAACCTGGCCGGGGTCGAACAAGGTACCTCCAGACGGGCTGGTTCCCCATTTGTCCAAGGTATAACCAGGTTTGCTGAGGCCCGCGCCAGTCGGTAGAGTCACAGTCGAGCCCGCCACACAAATGGAGTCTGGCAGGGAGCTTGAAGTATCTGTGTTGAAACTGATCGTCAAGGCTGTCGCCAGTGTTACGCCGCGCACCGGCATTAAGGCGGTACTGCTTAAGATACTCACACTGCCCGTTTCGGGATCATTGCCATCATAGACAAATGCTTGTGTGACACTGCTGCTTATTGTGGTTAGTAGATTGACTCCCGACACTGAGGTATAAGCGAGGCAGCGATAATTAATAGGTGGTACCAACAAAAGCTCTGTGCCGTCAGCTTGTGTAATCGTTACTACAGCGAGACTCAGTGTGGGGTTATACCCTGCATAAAAAGCTACATTCACTAAGCCACTACCACCAAGGTTTGTGTAGTTTGCTGCCGAGATGGCAGGGTTGTAGTCCGGATCTGAAGCATAGGCGATGACTTTTGCAGGAGCTTCGAGCACAACGATTGCAGCAGCTC
Organism: Coriobacteriales bacterium; assembly: GCA_031286245.1. GTDB lineage: Bacteria > Actinomycetota > Coriobacteriia > Coriobacteriales > UBA8131 > WQXZ01. Next base: position 1,375 of record JAITUO010000018.1, on the reverse strand, counting down.
CATTATTTCCTCCACCGATGCCGGCTCCTCTGACGCCAGCAATCGCTATGACTTCCGAACTCCCACCGATTGTAATACTGCCGCCGCTGCCGGAGCCACCGGAACTGCCGCCGCTGCCGCCGCTGCCGCCACCAGAACTGTCGTCGCCAGAGCCGTTCCCACCGCCGATACCGGCGGCATTTGCACCTCCTTGTGCCCTGATCGTGCCGCCAGTGATTGTGATGGACTCACTGTTTCCGTCATTTCCGCCGCCGATGCCTGCGCCACCCTCATGGCCTTTGGCAACTATCACAGCATTTCCGGAGATCTGAATACTACCGCTGTCACAGCCGTTCCCACCACCGATACCGGCACCACCGACTAAACCTTCGGCTTCGATGCTTCCGCCAGATATGGTGATATTGCCGCCGCTACCGTAGTGCCCGTCATAGTAAGCACCACTACCGATTCCAGCTCCTCCACTTGGCCTTATACTACCTCCACTGTCACCGGCATTTCCAACCGCCTTAATTGTGCCACCGGAAATTGTGATAGTGCCACCAGCAGCGCCTCTACCACCGCCGATCGCCGCACCTCCGGCACCAGCATATGCCGTTACATCAGCATAACCAGAGATCGTGATGACACCGCCATGGCTACCCAGTAAGGAATATCCACCACCGATACCAGCTGCTCCAGCGCCACCGCGGGCAATTACTTCTCCACCGCTGATAGTGATAACTCCTCCATCACCGCCGTCGGCATCATCTAGTTCGCTGAAATGGTAACCTCCACCGATTCCGGCTCCACCGCCGATACCCGTGACCGAATTACCTGCACTACCGGTTGCTTCGACATAACCGCCAGTGATCGTTACAGTTCCGCCGTGGCCGCCGATATTACCGCCACCACCGCCGTTGCCACCACCGATACCGGCTGCATTATTGTTGCCAGCCGTCGCATAGACTTCACCACCAGAGATTGTGGTTTCGCAGCCATTACGATTATATCCACCACCGATGCCGGCACCACCGCCAACACCAGTGGCATAAACCAGACCGCCCTCAATGACGACCTTGCCTTCCTGGCCGATGTAACCGCCGCCATAACCACCGCCGATGCCGGCTGCATCTGTACCACCGGTAGCTCTGACTTCGCCACCTTTGATAGTGATCAACTCAGGGATCCCGAATCGTCCGCTACCAATACCGGCTCCACCAGGTATGCCACCGTTAGCCTCGACATAACCGTCGTTGATCGTTATCGTGCCAGAAGCACCACGCCATTGGTAGTCGGGACTATAGACGTTACTTTCGCCGAAGCCACCGCCGATACCAGCCGCCCAGCTACAACCATAAGCTGTGACATTGCCTCCATTGATAGTGATATTGCCACC
>JAITUO010000014.1 GCA_031286245.1 Coriobacteriales bacterium | reverse complement strand
AGACAAGACCATCCTATCAGCAACAACAGGATCCCTATAGACAGCAACCACAACAATTCCCTCAACAAACCCGCGATCCTTTTGCTCAACCTTCTCCACAACCAAATAGGCCACAGTATCCTGCACAGCCAACTCGACAAATACCATATGCAACGCCGTCACAGGCTAGACCAGTTGCTTCATTGGCTGACACGTCTCAACGGCCTGCTGCTCCTTCTCAACTGCCGCCGAGCTCAACTCAGCGGACAGCAGCTCCTTCTCAACTGCCGCCGAGCTCAACTCAGCGGTCAGCAGCTCCTTCTCAGCTGCCGCCGAGCTCCACTCAACGGCCTATGACCTCATATCAATCGCAACCGGCTCCCTCCCAAAGACCAATTGCTCCGACCCAGCCACCGATTACACGAGGTATGCCCACTACGTCAACATCCAGGATGCCGACGCCAGGTACCTCAGTAGCTCCTCCACAAGCTCAACCTAGAGCAGCAGCGCCTCGGCCAGTGAAACGACCAAGAACCGCGCTAGCCGCTTTCTTTGCGAGCATAGGTGGAGTCATAATCGGCGGACTGCTGGTATTCACGATAATTTTCCTGGCAACAGATGGCCTTGATCTCCGAAAAATTATTAACGAACCAACACCTGTTTATCAATTGCTTGCAGGCGATACCATAAACATCACTCCGCTCTCTGATGATCCAACCTTGGCTGAAGTTGTGGCTGCCAAAGCCTTGCCAAGTGTCGTAAACATAGATGTCTATGTCAGAGCATCCGGTCCCAGTGGTGGTACAGGTTGGAAGGACTCGACCACAGACAGTGGACTTATTGAATACAGTCTTGGCTCTGGTGTCGTTCTGACCGAAAACGGATACATCCTCACCAACTATCATGTGATAGAAGGTGGCGAGGAATTCATGGTACGCTTCAACCAAGACCTGCAGCTAAAAGCTGTGCTGGTAGGATCAGACCCAAGCAGTGACCTGGCGGTCCTAAAAGTTGAGGCCACCGGGCTTATCCCCATGGATATCGGTGATTCAGATAATATCAACGTTGGTGAATGGGTGATGGCGCTTGGTAGTCCTTTTGGTTTGGAGAAGACCGTGTCGGTTGGAGTCGTGTCCGCTCGGTTCCGTTCGACTACCATGGAAAGCCTCAACCAGACCACGATTTATGCGAACATGATACAGACCGATGCAGCGATTAATCCGGGCAATTCCGGCGGTGCACTGGTCAACCGGAAAGGTGAGTTGATAGGCATCAATACTCTGATTGTTTCTTCGACTGAGTCTTCGGCAGGTATTGGGTTTGCGATACCGATAAATTATGCTTATAACATCGCCCAGCAAATAATTGCTGGTAAAACCGTTGAACATGCTTTTCTTGGTGTAAAGATGACGACAGTTGATCCATCTAATGCCCAGAGTTTGGGTACGACGGCGCTAAAAGGAGCATATGTCGATTTAGTAGTAAATGGTTCTCCAGCAGATCGGGTTGGCATTCGCATTGGTGATGTGATCGTCAGAGTTGGTGATGTGCCGGTTGCTACGGCTTCGGAGGTCATGTTAGAGATACGTGGGCATCTGGTGGGTGACACTATCACAATCGTAGTTGTCCGCGGAGGCGAGCAGGTCACATTCGATGTGGTATTGGATTCGGATATAAACCGCTAGTTGTGTAGCTTTATCATTGAAGAAGGTGCTTGCGATAAGGTAGGCGGCAACTGAAAAGGTGCCCGCAAGCATGATTCATTCGATTGAAAAAGGAGCCCGCAAGCAGGCGTAAAACCCGCAAGCAGGCACCTTTTGGTTTTTTGGCTCCCCGGGTAGGACTCGAACCTACAACAAATCGGTTAACAGCCGATTGCTCTGCCTATTGAGCTACCGAGGAGTGGCGGTTGGCGAAAAGAGAGTATAGCACAGCAGATCACAGCTTGGTGGGCCCTGCAAGATTCGAACTTGCAACCAAGGGATTATGAGTCCCCTGCTCCACCATTGAGCTAAGGGCCCGAGCTTCTGCAGGAGGTATTGTAGCGCATCCGGGAGGTTCAATACCAACTGCTATAGACAACAGATTAATCAAAAGCCCTTATATGGTTATGTTGGTAATAATGCGGAAAACTGTATTCTACAAGGCTATTTGCTAATGAATCCAAAAAAACAATGAAACGCCATCGAGCCAACTTTGTGTTGTGATACACTTCACTTGATCGACTAAATACCTGGTGCAATGCACCAGGTTGTGCTAGGTTGCAAGACAAAGCACCACAGAGAGGAAGACGGAGCTCCCATCTCTAAACATGGGCTCGCAAAGGTATCACAGAGGGAGTTTGAAATGCAAAAAACAAAAAAGAGGGTATTGTCCACGCTATTGGCGGTGGTTTTGTCAACCACCATGTTAGTCGCATTACCAACCAAAGCATATGCGGCGGTGCCAACAATCGTTGAAGCAGAACAGTATTACGCAAGTCCTAGTTCACGGGCACTAAGTGTGACCTTTTCCGAAGGGATATGGGGGAATGCTGGTAATACCACTCCAGTTAGCGCCGCCAGCTTCAATCTGACTTTCTCTCAAAACGGAGGAACAGCAACCAATGTAGTGTTAAGCGACGTTCGTGCAGCTCTAGGAACAGTTCCGACAGGCGGTGAGATAAATCTTACATTCGTACTCACAGTCACTGGACAGGCTAACGGGCTGGAAACCTTTGAGATCAGGCCAGCCAGTGCTACTTCGGTTTACAGCTCAACTGATGCCATGGCGGTCACTGAGACAACCGGGGTAATCAATGTGATCGTTCCTCCGGCATCAACAGAATGGCAGACGGCAGCTGCAGGAAATGGTGTCAATAGTACAGTTACTACTACAAGAATCGACCTGACCTTTGATAACGATCCGTTATTACGCGCTGCTCAAATCACTGTAACAGGCGCATCAGTTGATTCCCTGATTCCGAACTCTCCTACAGTTTACTGGCTATTCATCAGTGATATCACTGTTGGCAACGCTGGTTCAATAATCGTCAAAATCACACCTGATCCCGGCGCAACTATCTCTATTGATCAAAGGTTAGTGCAGGTGTGGGTTGCTGGTCCCTTTGTCTGTTCGATAGAAGGAGTGCTTTTCAACACGCTGGACGACGCTTTAGCAACGGTGAACAACGGTCAGACAATAACTCTGCTGGAAGATATCGAATACGACGGTACGCTCTATTTCGATAACGGCAAAGACTTCACTATCGATCTGGATGGTTATGCGCTGGACATCGATGCTGGTGGAGCCGGGCTCAATGTCAGCGACGACACCAAAGCTACAATCGTTGGCGGTACACTAACCGCAGTTTCGACGGATGGTTATGGCGTTAGGGTTTACGGCAGCACGCTTGCGCTCGGAGATGGAGGCGTGATTAATGCTACTGGCGCATCCGGCGGAGTATATGCTGAAGATGGCGCCCAGGTTACTGTGACCAACGCGACAGGTGGCGGTTATGGTGTCAATGCAACTGATGCAGGCACCGAGGTCACTGTTGTTGAAAACATTCTCGATGGCTCTTACGCAGGTATTTATGTAGAAGACGGCGCTGTAGTTGTTGTATACGGTAATGTCAACGTAACAGGCGAAGTAGGCATAGGTGTCTTTGCAGATGGCGAAGACAGTGAGATTTACGTCGAAGGTAATGTCAACTCTAGTTTTGTTGGTGCTTATGCTTTTGACCAAGGCATAGTTGGCATTTTAGGAAACATCACTACACAGGGTATGCAAAGCGTTGGCGCTTCAGCAGCAGGTGGCGGCACTGTCTTGGTAGATGGCAATATCACTGTGTCTGGACTTGACAGCATAGGAGTGTATTCATCAGACCTCGAAAGCGCAGTGGGAGTCGGCGGCAATATCGTAGCCAGTGGCTTGGATGCGATCGGTGTCTCTGTAGAGAATTATGGCATTGTCGTCGTCGACGGCACCATTACTGCTCCCATCTACATCTACCTGGCAGGCGAAATAGCGACAGCAGCAGACTATGTCAAGGACTATACCGACATCGAAGCATTAGAGTTTGATGGCTATCGGCTATATCTTGCCGACGATCTGATGGGTTTTGTCTGGGTAGCTTACGTACAACCTGGTAATGGCGGAGGCAGCGGCGGGACTACTACCCCTGGTACCGGTGACATTGCTGGTATGCTCGGTCTTTTAATGGCACTAGCTGCTCTAACAGCTGGCGGAGCTTCTTTCGCTTTGAGAAAACGCCAGACTGCGTTTTAATTACTGACTTAAACACATGACAAAACAGGGCGACTTCGGTCGCCCTGTTTTTTGCAATGAGGTGGATATAAACTAGCTTAAAGATGATTTCTTTTTTGGTCAACCGTTGGCATGAGATACCGTGTTACATACCGAGGTAAAAGGTATCATCGCAACGATCACCGCATCGATCATCGCATCGATCATCGCCATGAATCCTTTTGGTTTATTGACTTCGCTCGATAGTTGTTGCATATTATGCGGGAGGGAAGACCAGCAACAGGATTGCCAAGGTCTTCAGGGAGAAGACCCGCAACAGGATTGCCAAGGTCTTCACGATGATCGGAGGGAAAACATGGAAGAGGTCATGCAATTCTTGAATGAGGCAGGTGTGTACTACATCTCCTCAGTCGGCAGCGATGGAAAGCCCCACTCCAGGCCGTTCGGCTCGCGAATGATTTTCGAAGGCAATTTCTACATCGCGACTGGTATCCAGAAAGCAGTTTGCAAACAGATATCCGCATACCCATACGTTGAACTCGTCACCATGGGCAAGGACCGTGCCTGGATACGCATAGCTGCGAAAGCCCTACCAGTCGAGGATATTGAGACTCGTAAGCGGATTTTCGCTGGCATGAATAGTCCAAGACCGTTTCTGGCTGAAGAACAGATGGCATTTGCACTGACTGAAGTCACAGCGACTATCTACGAGGGAGAAAACCAGAGAACAATTACCTGGTAACATCCCTTCTTT
>JAITUO010000186.1 GCA_031286245.1 Coriobacteriales bacterium | reverse complement strand
ATAAACGCGTATACCGAAATGCTTCACCAAAGCTGCTGCGACATCATCTTGAGTGGAGAGAGGGTTGGACGCTACCAAAACTACATCGGCACCGCCGGCTTTCAAAGTCCGCATCAGGTTGGCGGTTTCAGTGGTGACATGCAAGCAGGCTGAGATACGCAAACCTTGGAACGGTAACTCTTGGGCAAATCGCTCCCGGATACCCCGCAGCACAGGCATGTCGCGCTCTGCCCAATCGATACGGGCAAGACCGGCGTCTGCCAAGCCAAGGTCTAAGATATCGAAGTCCATGTTTTCTCCTCCTGTTGTTCGTTGCTATCGGATCGAAGCTTACTGCTGAAGCCTGATGGCAACAGCGTTTAAGAATGCTTCGGTGTCCAGACTTTTTTTGTCTGTCAAACTCGAGATAGCCGCCAGGTCGGCGGTCATTGTGCCCCTGGCAATGGTATCCAGTGTGGCAGTCTCCAACCGTTTGGCGAAGTCAGTCAGCTCCGGTAAGCCGTCCAATTGACCACGTCTGGCTAACGCGCCGGTCCAGGCAAAGATGATAGCGACCGGATTGGTCGAGGTCTTCTCCCCATTTTGCCAGCGGTAGTAGTGGCGCTGCACCGTACCATGGGCAGCCTCATATTCGTAGATGCCATCCGGTGAGACAAGGACTGATGACATCATTGCCAGACTTCCAAAAGCCGAGGCAACCATGTCACTCATCACATCGCCGTCGTAGTTTTTAGTTGCCCAGATAAAGCCACCTTCCGAGCGCATCACACGGGCAACGGCGTCATCTATCAGCGTGTAATAAAACTCGATACCCGCCGCTGTGAAGCGGTCTTGGTAGCACTTAGCAAAAAGGTTATCGAAAATATCGCGGAACCGGCGGTCGTAGGTTTTGGAAACTGTGTCTTTGCAGGAAAACCAGAGATCTTCGTTTCGGCTCAGTGCGTACTCGAAACAGGAGCGGGCAAATGAGTGAATCGAAGCTTCAGTGTTATGGATGCCTTGAACGATACCGCCCGCCGGTTGGCTGTTACTGCTGCCGAAGTCATGGATCAGGCGGCTTTGTTGTTCACCATTAGGACGGGTGGCCACCAATTCGACCTTCGCATCTTGCCACCCATCAGTCAGCGACAGTTCAGAGGCTTTGTAAATATCGCCATAGGCATGACGAGCGATGGTGATCGGTTTGCGCCATCCCGACACGTAAGGATTAATACCTGCAACCAGGATTGGCGTGCGGAAAACTGTACCATCCAGAGCGGCCCGGATCGTCGCGTTGGGAGACGGATAAAGCCGTTGCAAACCGTATTCGATCATACGTTCCTCGTTAGGAGTGATGGTCGCGCATTTCACAGCTACACCCAGACGTCTGGCAGCCTCAGCAGCCTCATCGGTCACTGCGTCATCGGTCAGGTCACGGTTTGCCAAGCCCAAATCGTAATACTCGGTTAATAAATCGACATGGGGCTTAAGCAGGATATCTTTCACCCAGGCCCAGATGACACGCGTCATTTCGTCACCGTCGATTTCGACGATGGGTGTTTTCATGGGGATAAGACCATTCATCGTTGCCCCTTTCGATTGTTTATTCGGTAATCCGTCAGACCTTGCAGAGCTCAATGATCTGGATGGCGCGACGTTGCAGGGGACCTTTGGCGTTCTCAGCGTCAAACCGCATACGGGCTGCCAAGGCTTCCCTCACCTGTTTGGCTGGTCGGCCGGAAGCGAAACCAATCACTGCGATCAACATATCTTGAAATTCTGGGTCGCCATGATAGCATTGGATGGCTTCGTCGATATAAGGCCAGACCTTCTGCGATCGTTTGGCATCCAATGCTCCATAAGCTGACAAGAAGCGTACCGCTCCTAACCGGGCTGGTCCGTTCTCTTCATCGTACAGCGAGGCTTCAGCGCCAACGATTGCATCATCAGCTGACTCTGGGTCAAAAGCCACAATTCGAGCCAAGGCTTCCAAACTCTCATATCGAGTTTGTGCCTCTGGTCGGTGTAATGCATCAGCAATTTGTCTGATATATGGAGCCAGTAATTCAGGTTGCTTTTCTGATACAACAGCCACTGCCCCGGCACTGAATTGCCGTAACCGGCGCTCGCCTCCAGCCAGATTGTCGATCAACATGCCTAAGACCTCTGGATCAGACATTGCCTGTTCAGCAACTGAGAAACGATCCTCATTCGAATCAAAGATGATCTGTTTATTAGCCAAGTCACCTGTTCTATGCTGTGGTGAGGTTTGCTTGGTGGAGGCAGCGGTTGGTTTGGCAGGTTGGGTCGATGCTGCAACTGGCGCAGCAGGTTGAGTCGATGCTGTGACAGGCTCGTCGTCAGTCAGGCCAGTTAAGTTGTTTTCAAACAAGGCGGAATCCTTTTCAGGTACCAACCCATTAGTCTGGTTTTTTTCGGGTATGGGAACCACTCCTTTATGTGTAAGACATCAATGTATATATTGTAACATGCCTGATAGCACAGCGAAAACAGTGTTCCTCGAGCTTGTGTTACTCAGACAGTGCAGTGGTTTTAGCACAGCATGACAATCAAGTCTGATTAGCCTTAAAATTACTGATCTCCGCCAGATATGTGATTTGTTATTTCCGAGACTACAGAGGTTCTGGCAGTTTTCGCTCAATATCGACCTAACCATACATTTCTGGAGCTGCATCCCGGATTGTAGTATTGGTGATTTGGCGATCTATCGTCAAAGCCCAAGTAGCCCGGACAACCAAAGCCGCAATCAGGAACAGACTAAGAAAACTGGATAACAGGTTCTGGGCGAAAATATATGCTTCAATATCATGGATCAGACTAAGTAACAAACTGTTTACAGGTCCGAATAGCAGAATACCAATCACACTGATTCCCAAAAGTACAGCCAGAGCGATACCATGTATCAACGAAGCAGACTTGATTCTTGAAGCATCAAAGAGAGCAATGACCTGAGCTACAAGCAGACATAAAGCAAAGAACACTATGGAGTAGTTCGTGAAATTCGCGATCAGATGATGTAGATTCAGATCTGAGGGCATAGACAAATCCAAGGTTCTCATATAACCATGTGTGATGACTAGTGTGAGGATCGCAAACACCCTGCCCAAAGCAAAAATGGTATCAGCCAGGCTTTGACGCTTTGACCACGGTGATGGAACTCCCGATTGATTGGCTCGATTCTCCCGAAAGCCAAAGATAGCAAGCATAGCCATTCCAATAATGATTAACAACGAAGGAATGACACCGAGACACCAGATTTGAAAAATGTAAATCAGTCCTAATACATCATCTGATAGATTGGCTCTCATGGACGATTGAATTGTGTCAATGATACTTGCAATCAACATCAAGCCTGCTGCAGATATCAGTAGGATGGCTCCTACTTTGACGAGTTTTCTGTTGTTTGACATTTTGTTACCCCCTTAAACGTTGTCGATTTCGATTCATTTGACCAAGCGAGTTATCGAATGCTCATCCTTCAATTCAAATAAAGTCAATCCAAGTTTGTTCTGGCAATCTGACGTTCGATAGCCAGAGCCCAGGTAGCTCGAACCACTAACGAAACAATGTATAGAATACTGGTAAATACGGAATACAGGCGCTGAGAGAATAATAACAACTCGATATCACCTACAAGATCACTAAGTAGTATAGATACCGGTCCCAGCGCAACGAATCCGACTAAGGTGATCCCATGTAAAACAACTAGAACAATACCTTGTACCAGCGAAACTGTTCCGACTCTTGATGCATCATAGAGAGCAACAATCTGCGCAATCAGGTGGCAAATTGCTACGAAGATAATTACATAATTCATGGAACTAGTAAGTATGCGGAATAAACTATAATTCGCATCCATGACATTTACTATTTCTCGGATAAAAACTTGTGTGACAACCACCGAGATAATCGCAAACACTGCCCGCAAGGCCAAGAGAGCATCAGCCAAGCTTTGGCGTTTTGGCCAGGGTGAAGCGGCTCTGGAATGGTTAGCTCGGTTTGCCTGCAGACCAAAAAAAGCGAGCATCAACAGACCGATGATAACCATTGAAGTTGGGATGATGCTGATAAACCAGATTTGAAAAATGCTTATTAGTTTCAGCGCATCAGTTGGCAGACTGCTGCGAATGGCTGTGAGCACTAAATCTATTAACGTAGTCAGGCATAGTATCGCTGCTGAGGATATCAGCAGGATTGCTCCTATGTTGACAATACTTGTTCTTCTCGACATTTACATCTCCCCCTCAGCGAACCCTTAATTAGATGCCTGCCAACCTGCATACCATTCAATAAAGCGGAATACTAGTTATGCCTTCACAAGCTGGCATTGGCAATCTGGCGATTGACAGCCAAAGCCCAAGTAGCCCGTACAACCAACATGGCACCGGGCAATAAGCTCGAAACCATTGAACTAAAGCCATAAACAATCATAATCATGTCAGGGTTGTTTATCTGGCGTATGACATAGTTAGTTATTGATTCAAATAGAGGATTACTGATGATTATCAGGCAGAGCAAACAAGCCAAGACAACTCCCTGAATAAATGCTGTGGTCTTTACACGCCTGGCATCAACCAGGGCAATAACCTGTACTACCAGTTGGCAAACCGATCCGAACAACAAGATATAGCGAACCAGTGTCATCACAGGCATGAAAAAGTCACTTTGCACAAAACCGGTTTTGTACACTAATACCAAATGAGCAATTGAAGTCACCATTCCCAATCCGCTGTTTAAAGAAAAAAACAAGTCTGTGTACGCCTGTATCTTCGACCAGGGTGAAGGCGCATTCGAAGAACCGGTTCGATTGACTCTTAACCCATAGATACCAAGCATTGCCATAGCTAAAACAAGCAGAAGATAGTATGTGTAACGAAAAAGCACATTGATGACAAAACCTAGTGGAGCAGAAAGATCATAAACAACATCATAGCCGGAGAACACAAGTGCAAAATTTGCCACAGCAATGGCTATCTGTATTGCTGCAGTGACAAACAGCAATCGTGCCCATATCTTGACTTGTGATGCTTTGTCTGCCACGGTCACTCCCCGTTGATTAACCTCATTGCAGTTTCATGTCAATTATAGCAACAACTAGTAAGCTGTTATTCTATCGTCGGTTCAAAACCAAAATATTTGACATAGATACGGGCGTAGGTACCGTTATCAATCAGACGATCTAGGCTCTCGTTGACAGCTTGCAGTAGAGCCGGATTGTTTTTGCTGACTAAGAACCTTAATGCCTCTGTGGTTTCAAAAGCATCGATAACACGAAATGCTTGTGAGTTTACAGGAGAGATATAGTCGTCAATCTGCCGTTGGTATATGACAATTGCGTCATACCAACCAGCATCCAGTGCGGCAAGACCTTCGTTTTCGTTCCAATAATAATAAATAGAAGCACTTTGTAGGCTTTCCAGTGCTCGAGTTTCGACATAAGTATTCGCTTGGATTCCAACTGGTCTGCCTTTCAGATCAGTTATGCTGGAGAAGGATGAATCGTCTTTAACCAAGCAGACGAAACTAAACCTACAATATGGTTGGCTTTCTATTGCATCTGGTTTATACATGCCTTCAAATGACATATGAGGAAGAGCAATATCAACAGTTTTTTTGGCAAGGTATTGATTGGCTTCAGTTCTTATGTCATCCATAGGAAGTATTACTAACCCCAAACCCATATCATCGGCAATTGCCTGCATCAGGTCATTCTCGAAGCCTGTCGGTTTGCCTGCTTCCCAAGTATAAATGGGAGGACGTACGGTGCTGATGCCGACAGTAAGATAACCACTGTCGACAAGTTGAATACCGACATTTTCGATGATATTGCACGCAGAGAACTGCATACTTAAGACTGCGGTTATAACCGTCACTAATACTATCGGTTTACGTAGTTTCATATGTGACTCCTTTGCTAGCAATCATTGTCCAACACAACCAGCATGCATTTTGGCAGTTTCTATTCTGCTTCGATCCGAACATAGTAATACCTGGGATCGTTTACAAATGCTTTGTCGGGGAATGTCTCTGGTACTGTACCTGACTCTAATGTTGTCTGGATTGACCATCGATAAGCAGATGGTAGTGATCGAAGCATACAATTGATTGCTTGCTGATCAGAGTGAGCGTCACCCCAAGCAGTCAAGATTCCACCTTTTATATTCAAAACAACACCAGAGCCACCGACTCCATTACCAATACCAGGCGATGAGTTGCTGTAAACGCTAAATGCACTTCCGTACGTCGATACTTCGCCACCATTTATGTTAATTAATCCATTACCACCATTGACACTGCTACCTATAGCGGCACCTCCGTCTTGGGCAATGGCAAAAACCTTACCCCCATTAATGGTGACTTCACCAATACCTGCACCATATCCTCCGCCAATTCCAGCCGCACCATTGTATGCACTGACATAAACCCTGCCGCCGTTTATTGTTGTTTTCCCTCCAGCAGCACCAGAGCCACCACCGATAGCTGCACCACACATACCAGTTTGTGAATAAATAACTGAAGCATCGATGTATCCATCAGTGATTATTATCGACCCACTTGACTCGTTGTAACCGCCGCCGATACTTGCAGCGCTACCATTGCCGGTAGCATATAAACAGCCTTGACCGCTGATGGTCAAAGTAACTTCAGGCGGTACTCCTACTGCTGCTCCATACCCTTGTCTTTCATCATTGGTGGTGTCGAATGGTTGATAGGCATTTTCTAATCTGCTACTACCTTTCAAGATCAATTCATTTTTCCCATAAGTAAAATGCAGTGTTGATGGTGCCTGATCTTGGTAGCAGTAGATATTCAAATCATCCAGAGTTATGGTATTACCCCCCTCGCAGACAAACGCAATACCAGCTATCGTTAATCTAGGATCACCTGCCAAGGTAACAACAAGACCTTTGGGGATAACAAATGTGTAGTCATCATAACGTGTGACAGTTTTCCAGTACCCATAGTATTCATCATGTATATATAACCATTCAGGCACTAAGAGATCTACAATGTCGATGATGTCGCCATCCTGAGCCTCATTAATTATCTTTTGGATATCTTCTTTTGCAGGTAAAACAAGTCGTCCAGGATTGAGCAGACTACAGCCAGCCATCTGAATCAAAGATCCCAGGGCTATCAATACCAATAGAAGCCAGGTAATTACTCTTTTCATGAAATGCCAGATAGTTATACTTTTTATTGGCTTACTCATGTCATCCTCCTAATGTGATTTGAAATGTTGTTTGTTGGCCAGGAGTGCTTGTGGCTGAGATACTGCCTCCCAGTTGTTCTACTGCCTGTTTTGCGATGCTGAGTCCCAAGCCATGACTGTCACTGTCTGTCCGGGTATCATCGGACCGATAGAACGGGTCGAAGATATATGGCAGATCGTGCCCGGCAATTCCCGGCCCGCTATTCGAAATCTCAATCAGGATTGTCCTTTCGTTGGCTATCAGGCTGACAGTAATCTGGCCGCCAAGTTCAGTGTATTTAGTCGCGTTGTCCAGTACCGCCAGTAAGGCTTTCTCCAGCCAGATCGGGTCGGTCATGATAAAACGATCAGGCTCGATATCTTTGCTGATGACTATCTGCTTAGTTAAACTGATTATGGTGTACTCATCAACCAGGGCGTTTAAAAGCTTACTGATATTTATTATCGACTTGTCGCTTAGAGGTTTCCCTCTTTCTATCCTTAAAGACTCCAGTAGATTATCGTTGATCTTGGACAACCGCCCGGTACCAACTGAAATACTATCCAGCCAAGCTTGCTGCGAGGCGACAGTCATGTCTTGATTGGCCTGCAGAACCTCAAGGTTAGCTGAAATGATGGACAGCGGGGTCTTGATTTCATGCGATGCGTCAATGATGAAGCGCTGCTGCTTTTCCCAGGCTTTGACTGCGGGACTGACAAAAAAGTTGGCTAACATCAGATTAACAATGAACAAAAAAGGCAGGACAAGCAGAGACAAACCTTGGACTGTCATGCTTGTTGTCGAGCGTAGTTGCTCAATCTCTGAAACATTGAGGAATACAAAGAGTGTGTATTTATTCTCATATACATGACCAGGGTTATGGTGCTCAACTGAGCCTGTAGTGTTACTTGATAAATCGTAAACGTATTCGACAACACTGACTGAATACTCATACGAATCAACCAGCCAATAGCGTCCTTGCTCGTCATGAAATCGCATTGGGCTATCAAGCTTCTTCAAGTAGCTAAATGGGTCGACTGAAAAAACTGGGTTGTACATCCATATGTT
>JAITUO010000123.1 GCA_031286245.1 Coriobacteriales bacterium | reverse complement strand
GGTACACCACTGGAGGTTAGAAGCGTGATTTCCTCTGAAGTCAGGTTCAAAGATTCCCGAATTTCATGTTTAGCTTGTTTTCGCGAGCGTTCCTTTTCGTCTGAATAGAGTTGTAATACCAGTAAGAACATCTCACTCTGCGATGGTATCGACATGAATGCCCCCTTAGCTATTCGAAAAACTGTTAAATACACCGGCTGTGACCAGTTTATACACTTGATAGCATGATATGGGATTGCTGGACGTTGTGGCAAGACAAGGCTTTATGCCGATTATCTGCCGACTTTGTGCTGACTATCTGCCGATTATGATGATTTCATCGAGGTTGGCCTTTGAATGTGCTATTCAGGCAAATCCTTAAGAATTCGAAGTTTCTGCCGTAAAATCGCTCTCATGTATAGTTCTCTATCGGTTTCACACATATAGAATTCATACGCTCCTCATCTACCAGCACGTTTAAATTGTGGAGAAAACCAGATCCCGCAAAACAGGTCAAACAGCCATACATGAGAGCCGATTTCCGGCAAAAACTCACATTTTCCTAGGATTACTAGCTTTGTAGGCTATACAACCGCGTAGAAGTCAAGCAAAGCAGTCCAAACCGCTGGAATTCCCGTTATTTGCACCCCCAAACACTATATATGCGTTGACCAGGCTAGCAACTAGCAACGAAATCAACTATGTAGCTTTACCCTATATACCACTAGCTTTGCGCATGATCAAAATGACATCAGCCATTGTCAAATAGCCGTCGAAGTCCATGTCCACCGCAGCGAACTGCTCAGGAGTGAGTTGCATGCCTCCGCCGGTGACCACTCGGGCAATCACCAGGGCTACGTCCATCGTTACAGTACCGGTACCCCAGAGATCACCGGAACCGGGAGCTCCCACACCCGGCAGAGTCTGGCCACCACCACCCCAGTTGATGGGCACGTAGTCGATGTCACTGAAGTGGGAGTCAAAGGTTTCACGCGGGCTTTCAGGAGTTGGACAATTACCAATGATCGATGTCGCCGTACGGTTCTGGGTAGGCGAAAATTCAGATAGCAGAAATGCTCCGAAGAATGCACGATATACGTCAACAGGAATTCCTGCTGGTATGCTGAACTCATCGTTAATCTGGAATGATGGGCTACCAGCCATGTAGAACATACTATCTACAAAGAAACTACCTGCAGAAGTAATACCTTGGGGAAGATTAAACCCTGGAGGAAGTGCATCCAGACTTGTGCAATCTCTAAACATGCTATATGCGAAGTCTCGCCCTACCTCGGTTATGTCTTGTGGTAAGTTAAAACCACTGGGTAGCGATTTCAGACTTTTACATCCATTAAACATGCATCCTGCAAATACATCACCAACCTCAACAATCGATTGAGGTATGTTAAAACCTTCCGGTAAGGCGTAAAGGCTTTCACAATAGGCAAACATGTAATACGCGTAGTAGCTATCAGCGCTAGTGATATTCTGAGGTAGATTAAAACCATCGGGGAGTGTGACCAGACTCGAGCATTCTGAAAAAATACTAGACGCAAAATGAAAGCCGACATCCCTGATGTTTGGCGGTAGATTGAATCCTTCGGGAAGGGCAACTAGACTTGAACAGCCTTCAAACATACCTGCCGCAAATGCAGATCCAGTGGAAGTGATACCTTGAGGTAGATTAAATCCAGCAGGCAATGTGGAAAGACTCGTGCATGAGGCAAAAAGTGAACTTGCGAACGAACTACCTACTTTGACTAAACCTTGCGGCATATTAAAGTCAACAGGTAACCTGGTGAGCTGTGTACAATTAGCAAACATAGCGGTGGCAAAACCGTCACCTGCTTCAGTAATAGCTTCAGGCAAGTTGAAGCATTCCGGTAATGTGGCCAGGCTTGTACACTGGTTGAACATGTGTAATGCAAACCAATTACCTACCGAGCTAAAACGATCCCAACCTTGAAAAACAGGAGCTAGTACCAAGTTTGTGCATCCGTAGAATGATTCAGACCACTCCCTATCTGGCGCAGCTTCTGTTCCGATTATCTGTGCAGTACTCCGAGTCATCTCAGGGGTGAGTGGACTAAGAATTCCAGTAACCATGGATCTATTAATGGGATTATTTGCACTTAAATAATTAGTAGTGAATGCATTGAAACCAAAAGCTGCTAGCCAAGCCTCTGTGGAACCCACTGGTCTGATTGTGATGGTATAAGCCCCAGTAGCAGCATATTTATGAGGTATGCCACCATACATTGAGCTAAGACCAAAAACATATTCGGCGCTCCCATCACCCCAGCTGATCATCCAGTTGTATCCCTTGCTGGTGCTATAGCTATTAAGGGCACTACTTGTCGGTAGGACGAAATAATCAAGATAATCTGGAATCTCAATAGTAAACTGAAAGATAGGATCTGCCTGAGTGCTTGACGAATTCCCAAGGGTATTTATGAGACCTATCTCATTGATAACATCAGCAATCATCTCACCAGTCATTCCTGGCGATTGTGGTTCTGCTTCATTTCGCATATCCGAATCAACACCAGTCGCCAAGGCCACTTCTGGCAAAGCCGGAACCATTCCGGCTGACAGTAACACTACTAATAATATGGATAAAACCTTCTTAAGCCAACGCACAACGACTACGTCGCGTTCCTTTGTTTTTGACATAAAATGCCTCCTCCCATTTGCGTCAAGGTTCTAAGATAAAACAAGCTGTACGCTTGTTAGGTGACCGCGTTAGGTAACCGCACTCATATACCTCCTATATACCAATGGCTTTACGCATGATCAAAATGACATCAGCCATTGTTATATAGCCGTCGAAGTCCATGTCTACCGCCGCGAATTGATCAGGAGCAAGTTGCATGCCTCCGCCAGTGACTACTCGGGCAATCACCAGGGCTACGTCCATCGTTACAGTGCCGGTACCCCAGAGATCGCCGGAACCAGGAGCTCCCGCACCCGGCTGTGTCTGGCCAGCGCCACCCCAGTTGATGGGTATGTAGTTGATGTCACTGAAGTGGATGTCAAAAGTCTGACGCGGGCTTTCAGGAGTTGGACAATTACCAATGATCGATGTCGCCGTACGGTTCTGGGTAGGCGCAAACTCTGATAGCTGGAAGGCCAGGAAATACGCAGTTTCTGTATTTGCCGGTACCCCTGCAGAGAAAGTGAATTCGCTGTTAATTTGGAATGTAGCACCTCCAGCAACATAGAATAGATAGTATGCAAAGCCTTTTCCGGTCGTAGTTATTTGCTGAGGAAGATTAAACCCGGTAGGCAGGCTGGTGAGACTGGTACAGTTGGTAAATAATGCTGCAGCAAAATAGTCACCAACCGAAGTCATGTTTTGCGGAAAATTAAAACTAGCGGGCAGAATAGTAAGACTTGTACAGTTACAAAACATCTCGCATACGAAATAATCACCTGCAGAAGTAATTCCCTGGGGCAGATTAAAACCAGCAGGTAACACAGTCAGACTAGTACAGTCGTATAAGAACATTCTTGCGAAATCATCTTCTACGCTGGTGATACCTTGTGGAAAATTGAAACCAGCCGGTAATGCTGTAAGGCTAAAGCAACCTACGAACATACCAGAGACGAAACCGTTACCTACCTCAGTCAAAGCTTGGGGAAGGTTGAAGCCTGCTGGTAGTGTAGTGAGGTTTTTGCACCCATCAAACATATTGCACGCGAAATAGGGACCTACAGATTCGATTCTATCCCACCCCTGGAAAACCGGAGCCTGAGTAAGGTTAATACAGCTGAAGAAAATATAAGCCCATTCGTAAGTCGGTTCAGCGGCTGTTCCGTTTATTTGTGCAGCATTACGCGTCATTTCGGGAGTCAGTGGGCTTAATACACCAGTCACCATGGACTTATTGACTGTGCTATTTGCTCCAACATCGTAACCGTCAATGTTGAAACCAAATGCTGCAAGCCAGGCTTCTGCTGAACTGTTTGGTGTAATTGTGATGGCGTAGTCTCCAGGTACAGTGTAAACATGAGGTATACCTCCATTAGTTGAGCTTACTCCGGCTGCATATTGGGTGCTCCCGTCGCCCCAGGTAATCCTCCAGTCGTATGGCTTGGGGGTCCCTAGATCGTTCAAACAACTGCTCGTTGGCAGTATGAAAGCCATGCCTCCGGCTGAAACTCTCACAGTTAGCTGAAAGGAATATTCTGCCAGGACGCTCGTTGCTTCGCGTGGATTGTCTAGTGATGCCGGCGTTTCTACACTCAAAGTTTCCGGCTCTGCATTGGTAGCATTGGCTTCAGGTTCTGCAGTAGCTGCATTGGCATCCGGCTCTGCATTGGTAGCAAAGGCCACTTCTGGTAGCAGCGGGACCATCCCTACTGACAGCAGAGCCACCAATAGGACTAAAAACACTCTTCGCAACAAATGCATAGTGATTCGATCCAGCCTGTTTAACTTGGACATTGTAGTCTCCTCCCTGTCGCTCCCTGACATGCTTTGCCAAGGTAATCATGAACCAACTATCAGTATATAACGACAATGCAATGTAATGTACTACATAAAACTTGATTTCTCTTGAAATTCATGTCGTGGGATCACCATTGAGCCGCCCTCCTGATTACTCCTGCTGTATCCTAAGCCAATTCGTGTGATTCTGAATCAACCTACCATTGAATAAACAAATGGGGAGAAGACCTTGGGTGGTTTATTGATGAAAGATAGCTGGTTATAGGCAAAACTCATGTAGCCTGCCGACTCTCATCGATTCTTGCTCTATCGCTTGACATCTACCCGGTTGTATATCCTATAAAGCTAGTAATCCTGGGAATTCCGGAGTTTCTGGCCAAAAAGGGCTCTCATGTATGGCTGTTTGACCTGTAAAACAAGATCTGGTTTTCTCCACAATTTAAACGTGCTGGTAGATGCGTTGAGACAAAATTCCATAAGTGTGAAATCGATAGAGAACTATACATGAGGGCCGATTTTGGCCAAAAACTCCGGAATTCTTAAGGATTTGCCAATGAATCAGGCAGTAAGGGGAGTGTGGCAGGCATTTTGGGATGATGTCCCGGAAGAGTGATACTCGCTTCCCAAAATCGCGATGGTAAGGAGATACTGCGATGCACTTTAGTAACTGCCCAAGTATTGATTGGAACGATTCTCATGTTGGTATATCGTCCTTGGCAAACAGGCTTTTTGTGTTCCGGTTCAGCTTCTTTGAACGAATGGTGATAATCAATACTTCCAGTGCTGAAAAACTTGCCAGGCTACACAAGAAGAACACCGTTACAGTCATTCCGAATACCCAAAAAAGAATCGGAAAACAAACCAATGCTATCCCTGTGATCTTATTTGCGTAAGTATGCAAAAAGGACAAAGCGCGGTATTTTGCAAATCCGATTGCCAATGATAGAAAGCACGTTAAGGCGATCATGCTTATCCATAAGATTGCCCATTTATCCCACGCAAATAACGGCATAATAATGATAAGCATAATGGAGATAAGGATAAAATCCGCTATGCTGTCAAGCACTTCTCCACTTCTGCTTGTCGTTTTTGTTTTTCTCGCTACATACCCATCAATAACATCACTAACGCAACATAAAGCATAAACTACAAAAAACGGAACAGATAGGGGCCTTGTCAGCAATAAGACAAACGCCCCTACTATT
>JAITUO010000110.1 GCA_031286245.1 Coriobacteriales bacterium | reverse complement strand
CCCTATGATTTTGTCAGCTTTGAAGATCCCGGGCTTCTCCACATATATGCACCCCTGGTCAAGCCAATTGTTATTAGGGATTGGATACAATGCGAATGAGCAGGGCAGGACTGATAGTGTAAAGCTTTCGATGTTTAACATCACCAACCCCTCATTTGTCACAGAGCAGGATAAATACAACTTAGACATTTACTATACGCCAGCACTCTACGACCACAAAGCCATAATGGTTGAACCAGCCAGGAACCTGATCGGCTTTGCCAGCGATGATGGTTATTATCTGGTCTTTGCTTATCGCCAGAGTGGCTTTTATCAGCTTGCCAAGCTACCGATTGGTGAGACGCGTTTCAGTGGCCATACCG
This sequence comes from Coriobacteriales bacterium, assembly GCA_031286245.1. Classification (GTDB taxonomy): domain Bacteria; phylum Actinomycetota; class Coriobacteriia; order Coriobacteriales; family UBA8131; genus WQXZ01. Next base: position 8,039 of record JAITUO010000110.1, on the reverse strand, counting down.
ATAATTACTTTAACAATACCCGTGGCTTGTATGTTGGTGATTCTCTCTATATCTTCTCTGACACCTATCTGGATGTCTACGATCTGAACACTTTTGAGTATCAAGGGTCTATTAACATTATCGATGGAAACCCAGCTCAGTACTTCCACGGTGGTTTGATGCCAATGTGATTGAAGCGTGATCAATGTAGTTGATGAAATACCATAAAGGATTTAGGTAAGTACGAAAGCCACATTTTACAATGTGGCTTTCGCGCAAGGGGGGGGCAATCATCCAGCCTAATGGCTAGAAGAGAGCTTAAAGGTAACGCATCAAGAAAGTTATTCAATGAGATGGCTCCCTTTCAGCGTAGTAACAAATTAACCTCTGGGCTCCGACCTGTCAAGGGGCAAGATGTATTTTGTGCAAATAGATGTATTATCGTTTGGAATGGAGATGTAAACAGTGCCAGGGCTATAGTGCTGGTTCTAAGAGCAGTATATGCGGTTTACTAAAGCCTAAAAAAGCCTCAAAAAAGCCTTAGAAAAGCCTGACAACTAATCAGTCCAAGAAGGTAGTGGGTAAAGAAGTGTGTATAGAAAAAGGAGTTCTGAGCCAGCAAAATCCTGATATTATTGTATTGTGCGCAAATCATGTGCCAAGCCATCGACAGGATAATCCTGCCAGCTCTCGATCAAGAAAGCGAGCCAGCGATGAGCATCACAACCTCTGTTAAGGTCAGTGGCATGAGCTGTAAGCATTGTGCCGCCACCGTCAAAGAAGCTTTGGAAACCTTACCTACAGTTACAAAAGTCGATGTCCAGTTGAAACAGGCAGCAGCCGTCATCAAGTCGACAGATTCACTCGACCCAGAGATGATCAAAAAGGTGATAGAAGATTCCGGTTACCAGTACGAGGGGATTGTTTGATGCAGTATGTAAAATATGGGCAGACCGACCTGGAGGTCTCTCGCCTGGGTTTGGGCTGCATGCGTTTCCCTGCAGACCGCAGTCAAGCCATCGAGATGGTCCGCTATGCCATCGACCATGGAATCAACTATCTGGACACTGCTTTCGTTTATGGCGACAGTGAGGAAATCCTCGGCGAAGCTTTAAGCCAGGGCTACCGTGAGCGGACGTATCTGGTCACGAAGGCGCCACTATGGAATGTCAATCAATATGCTGATTTTGAGCAGCATTTAGATATCAGCCTACGCCGCCTGGGCACCGACTATCTGGACGTCTACCTGCTCCACAACCTCTATGATGCCAATCTTAAAAAGACCCGTGAACTCGACGGCTCGGGGTTCCTCGATGAAATGATCGCCAAAGGCAAGATCCGTTATAAAGGCTTTTCAATGCACAACAGCTACGAAGCCTTTACCGATCTGGTTGATGATTATCATTGGGATATGGCTCAGATCCAAATGAACATCCTTGACGTCAAGATGCAGGTAGGTCAAAAAGGTCTTTCTTATGGTGTGGAGAAGGCCCTGGCAATGGTGGTCATGGAACCTTTGCGCGGCGGTACAATCCTGCTCAGTATGCCTCCTGAGGTCGGAGAGCTGGTAGCAGCCTACCCTGAGAAGCGTTCTCTGGCAGAGTGGTGCTTTCGTTGGCTGTATAGTCAACCAGAGGCTACAGTGATCCTGTCCGGCACATCAACGCTGGAACAGTTGAAAGACAACATATCGATATTTGAGCAGGCAGATTACAATGTTTTATCCAATGACGACATCCGTTTTATCGCTAAAATCCGCCGGGCGTATCAGAATGCCGGGGCTATTGGCTGTACCGCTTGCCGCTACTGCAGCCCATGTAAAAACGGTGTGAAGATTCCGGAGTGCTTTGCTGTCTACAACAGTTTTATGATCAGCGGTAAGGTTACGATGTCTGATCGGGTCTATTACTCAAATGCCCTGGTATCAAAAGGATATGGAGCAGACCGTTGTGAGCGTTGTGGTGAGTGCGCTGAACAGTGTCCCCAAAAGTTGGAGATCCCCGATCTTTTAGCCATGCTGCATGCTGAGTTGACCAGTAACCTGCCGCCGCGCTTTCGAGTTGCCGATTAAGGTTTGAGAGAATTATTAAGCCTTCGAGAGCACAAAACAACAGAAATTCTAGTTTCAGGGTCCTCTCATCTTGACTTCTACGTCACTGTATAGCTTATAAATTAGTAAACCTGGGAATTTCTGAACTTTTGCTAGGAAATCGACGTTTTGCATGACTGTTTGGCCTATATTGCTGCATCTAACTTTTTCTATAATTTAAACCTGCAGGTAGATGAGTTGTGACAAAATTCTATATGTGTGAAATCATGAAGGATTCATGCAAAACGTCGGTTTCCTAGCAAAAGTTCAGAAATTCCCAGGATTCTATGTTTTTTTCCTCTATCTGCCTTGAGAAGCTTTACGATGCTTTATGACAAGCATAGAGCAGCTCTTCAAACCGGCTCAGGTACCAGTTTCTACACTATCGTTGAGATAGCACCGGTTTTCTCCAGAAGAAATTGTTTCTGTCGAGCTTGATTAGCCTTTGCTAACGCAGACATCAGGATCTCGTCTTGAGGATCGAGAACAACTGCGTTTAGTCCAGCTTCGACAGCTGCTTTGAGGAGCTCTGCTTGAGGTCTAAAATCCGACATATCAAGCATCGACAGTAATCCATGGGTCACCAACTCGCGAATGCAGGACACCGCCTGCTCAAAGGTTCGTGGGTCAGCCAGACTTATCTGGTTTGTGACATCGAACAAAATGTCATTATCAGAAAGCCCTGCCTGATGGGCAGCAGACAGGATTGTCTCCAGGTGTGCTAACTGTGGGTTTATGTTCATTGATGCCTGATCGCTGCAACTGATGACCACAGCCGCACCATAACGCTTGGCCGAAGGCATGATCTGTTGTAGCTGGTTCGATTGATGATTTACCAAGCTGATGATAGCCCGCCCGGGGTAGACGCGCAGAGCTGCTTCCAGAGCCTGGCTGTTGTCTGCACTGATCATCAGCGGAGCCTTGACTAACGAGCTCAGCTCACTGACCAGAGCAGGCAGGACTGAAGCTGTATCGACTCCCCAAGCGTCAAGATTGACATTGATCAGCTTTGCTCCAGACTCAACCTGGTCGATCAATAAGCTTGTAATTGTAGAAAACTCGCTGACTGAGAGGTCAGAGGTTTGTAGCTCCGGGCTGTTTGGCTTGAGACACCCGCTAATAATCTGGCAGTCACCATCGGCGGCAAGCCTGACCTGCGAAGCAGGTGAAGCCAACACCATTGCTTGTTGGCGCGTAAGACCACGAGCGACCTTTACTGCATCGCTGCCGCCGACTGCGACGTAGATTGCCGCTGTGTGCGACGGAGTTGAGCCACAGCAACTACCGATGAACTGAGCTCCCAGCTGACGGTAGGCCCAGGCAGCTTCAGCCATCTCTTCCGGAGTGCCCAGGTAACTGGTGGAACCATCAAGTGCTATTTGTGGCAGGCCGGCGTTCGGTTGGACAAGCAGTGGCAAAGTTGTGTAGGCTGCCATCTCAGACAGCAGAGGCAAAAACGCCTGATGTCCCAGCCCGCAGTTCATACCGATGACATCGGCACCGGCAGCCTCAAGAATCACCGCAGCAGTTGCCACATCTGTACCGGATAGTTCCATACGGCCGCTGGCCGCAAAACTGACACTGGCAAAGACTGGCAGGTTGCTAACAGTCTTAGCTGCCAATACGGCACAACGCGCATCAGCGATATCAATCATTGTTTCGATCAGAATGGCATCAGGCTCCTCTGCCGCCAAAGCTGTGATCTGCTCCACATAGATTTGAAAAACCTCGTCGAAGCTGGCTATCCCGAACGGTGGCATCATCAATCCACAGGGGCCGACATCAGCCAGCACATGCTCTGGCTGACATGCTTTGGCCAGACGTACTGCCATGCGGTTAAACTCCTCGACGCGGTCCGCCAGGCCATGAGTTGCCAGTTGTGGACGGCTGCCTCCGAACGAGTTGCTGGTGATTGCCTGAGCCCCTGCTTGGATATACCGTTTATGGATCGCCTGGATCATATCCGGCTCTAAGACATTGAGAAACATCGGGTGCATGTCTGATTCGATGCCCTCTGCCAGCAACAGACTGCCGAGCCCGCCATCGACTACAACAACATCGGTCGCAAATCGCAATGCTATATCAGGCACAACTCCTCCAAACTCCACCAATTGTTTCAAGTCATCACTAGCCCAACCGGCTTCAGAAATAACCCAGCCATATGGGTCCTGCCCCACGTTTCATAGTGCTGGTATAATACTCGCTTACGTTATTGTATGCCACATACTACGGAGGTCATCTAATGACGCAATCCAGCAATCCAATTCCGGGGAGTCTCTCGATTGCTAACGAAGTAATCGCTGATCTAGCCGGATACGCTGCCTATCAAAGCTACGGAGTAGTCGGTATGGCAGCACCTTCGATGTCTGACGGCTTTACAAAGATACTGCCTGTTCACCGCCTGCGGCGAGGTGTACTGACTCAATTAACACCTGAGGGGACTGTCATAGACATGTTCGTGATCATTGAGCATGGAACCAACCTTTCAGCGGTTTCCCAGAACCTGGCTGACAGCGTACGCTATGTCTTGGAGCATTTTGCCCAGATCGAGGTCGCAGACGTACGCATCCATGTCCAAGGCATTAACCTGCCCCGGAAATAAGCAGTCTGCTGCACCTATCCAGCCAAAGCCAACGAATACTTGCTGGCGGCAAAACCTTGTCGCCACAGCAACCAGACGAGGATAAACATGAGCCCACAAGACTTTATATACCACTTCATAGCTGCCGCTGAATTCCTGGCCAGCCATAAAGATGAGATTAATAAGCTGAACGTCTTTCCTGTACCCGATGGTGACACTGGAACCAACATGTCACTGACTATCATGAGTGTCATTAAAGAACTCGAAGCCCTGCCTGCCAATACCAACCTTGGTGAAGTCCGCAAGGCTGTAACGCATGGTTCACTGATGGGGGCACGAGGCAATTCCGGTGTAATAACCTCACAGATCCTGCGTGGTTTCTGCGAAGGCTTAGAAGGAGCATCATTTTTCGATGCAAAAACTTTAGCCATTGCTCTGGAGAAATCCGTGGAGGTAGCATTCGCAGCCGTTCGCCGCCCAGTAGAAGGCACGATACTGACAGTCATCAAAGACATGTCGCTGGCAGCTCGCCGTTCGGCTGATGCTGAGTTGGATTCTAACTCGGTGCTCCGAGCTTTGGTCGATGAAGCATTTGCTTCAGTCCAACGGACTCCAGATCTGTTACCGATCCTCAAAGAAAACAATGTCGTTGATGCCGGGGGTTACGGACTGGCGCTATTGGTACAGGGATTTGTGGAATCAGTAACTGGCGACTTGGCTGGAGATCTTTTGACGGGGCTTGGCTCGGTAGATTCCGCATCGCCAGACATTTTACAAGGCCCACTGGTCGCAATCGAACAGATTGATGATTGGGATGACAGTGAGTATCTCTATTGCACTGAATTCTTACTGACTAGCAACGATTTGGATATTGAAGCTGCCCTGGAGTTCCTGGCCTCAATGGGGGATTGCGAGCTGCTGGTTGGCAGTCACCCGGATTTCAAGATACATCTGCATAGCGATGAGCCTGGCCAGGTGCTCAACTATATGATTACTCGGGGACAAGTACGCGACGTCCACATTCACAATATGCGTATGCAAAGTGAAGCGCGCAGCACTGCACTGGCAGCCGAAGCATCACTGACAGCCGAAGCATCACTGGCAGCTGGTGTTTCTCTGGCAGCAGGTGCCCCCCAAACAATAAATACCTCCCCCGACTCTACCGGTGGTTTCGCTGTTATCAGTTCTACTCCCAAACAGCGTGGTTATATCGCCGTTGCCAGCGGCACCGGCATGCAAAGGATTTTGGAGTCGCTTGGGGTAGATGTTATTGTCAGTGGAGGTCAGACAATGAACCCCTCGACTGCAGAGTTGCTCGAAGCGATTGATGCCGTTAATGCAGATGAAGTCATTATCTTTCCTAATAATAAAAACATCATCATGGCTGCCCAAGCTGCCGCTGATGTGTCAGTCAAACAAGTAATTGTAGTACCAACAAAAAGTGTTCCCGAGAGTTTCTCAGCATTGTTTGTTGCTAATGCCAAACAATCACTGACTGTTGAAGCAGCTGAAATGGTCGAGGCAGCCGCAGAGGTACGTGCAGCAGAAATCACCCATGCAGTCAAGGATGCAGTCAGTGCCCACGGTGAAGAGATCCATGCAGGTAATGTCATCGGTATTGCCAATGATGCCATTGAAGTGGTTGGTGTTGATGTCGATTCGGTTGCTTTGAAACTGGTCAAACACATCGCTGATGATGATTGCGACACACTGACACTGTTGGCAGGCGAGCAGTTGGATCAGCAGTCTTTCGAGCAGATCGTCAGTCTGATCGAGGAGAGTTACCCAGATCTAGAAATCGACGCCCGGCGTGGTGACCAGCCGCTTTATCCACTGGTTATGGCAGCTGAATGAGTGCTGTGAAAAATGCCGGTTCCGATGGCAGACAGAGGCTTAACTTTTGAAGCTTATCAGCGCCGCCTGGCACAGGCTGTTTATCTGGATAAACCCGTCTCAACCCTGGCTTACGCTGGCGGTGTGCGCCTGAAAGGCCTGCAACGTCTGGGCATCGAGACAATCGGTGACCTGATCAATCATTATCCTTTCCGCTACAACGACTTCAGCCAGGTGGTACCGATCGCCCTGGCCTCCCTGCAGGACAAGTCGACTGTCTTAGGTCATATCCATGAGGTAAAAGTCAAGCGACCACGTCCTCGGCTGACACTGATCGAAATCACCCTGACAGATGACAGTGGCATGTGCATCATTGCACTGTTCAACCAACCTTGGTTAGCCAGACAGCTCCACCCGGGCCTTCGGCTGATCTGTCATGGCCAGATGGAGCATGCCTACAGCTATCGGCGTATGTCATCACCGCTGCTCAGCATTATCGATGATGATGACAGCCTAATCGAAACCATCCAACCAGTCTATCGGGCTAACTCAGACATCAGCCAGGGTTGGCTACGGCGTTTCATTGACCAGGCACTTGCACACTGCGCAGGGCTGCTGGATCCACTACCGGTCGACTTGAGAATCCGACATCGGTTAATGAGCCGGCGTGCGGCGTTGGCTCAGGTACATCATCCGACCAGCAGCGAGGACTGTCGACTGGCTCGCCAACGCCTGGCATACGAAGAGATCTTCTTCCTTCAGCTCTTTTTACTGGGGAGAAGAGCGCGTATCGCGGCCCGGGCCAAAGCTCAGGCACTGAACGTCGACGGCCGGGCCCTACACGCTCTATCGGCTTGTTTGCCATTCACTTTGACTGATGACCAATCCTCAGCGGTAGAAGAGATACTAAAAGACCTCTCCGACAGCCGACCGATGAGCCGTTTGTTGATGGGAGAGGTTGGGTCCGGCAAAACAGTGGTAGCAATCCATGCGTTGGCTGTAGCTGCCGACAGCCAACGGCAGGCGGTTATGATGGCTCCGACCGAGGTTTTAGCCAACCAATACGCCTTGGCGGTTGGCTCCGTGCTCGATTCACTTGGCATCAGCTGGGCACTTCTCACGTCATCGACTCCGGCAGCCGACCGTGCCAGGCTGCTGACGGGTTTATCCACAGGAACTGTAGAAGTAGCATTCGGTACCCATGCTTTACTTGAACCGGATGTGGTTTTTGCCAATCTGGCACTGGTGGTGGTCGATGAACAGCATCGCTTCGGGGTCAACCAGCGTGAAACAATTCGGGCGAAAGGCGAGGCGGTTCATTATCTGGCCATGACAGCGACACCGATCCCGCGCTCCTTGGCACTGACAATTTATGGCGATTTGGATATCACTACGATCCGCAGTCGTCCACGTAAGAACAGCATGATCAAGACTAAGGTGATTGTCCGTGACCAGTTGGCGATCGCCTATGATGCAGTTCGCGAGGCTTTGCTACGCAAAGAGCAAGCCTATTTTGTCTGTCCGTTGATCGGTCAAGCCGGGCAAACCAACAACGGA
>JAITUO010000073.1 GCA_031286245.1 Coriobacteriales bacterium | reverse complement strand
GATCACCAAGCATGGCTTTCTAGTCAAGGACATTTCTCATCTGGAGAAGACCTTGGCCGAAGCTTTTCGGATAGCTCGCTCGGATCGGCCAGGGCCGGTGATCGTTGATATCCCAAAAGATGTCCAGATTGCTGAGACAGAGTTCTTTGGAGGTTTACCGCTGCCGGATAAGCCGCACCGACAGCCGGATCCAGTAGCTCTTCAAGCCGCTGCCGATATGATCAATGCTGCTGAAAGACCTTATATTTATGCTGGTGGCGGAGTTTTGCTGGCTGATTCCAGTGAGCTGATGTGCGAATTGGCAGAGAAACTAGATGCTCCTGTCGGTTTGTCGTTGATGGGTATGTCGGCCATGAGTTGTGACCATCCCCTCTACCTCGGTTTAACCGGCATGCATGGATTGCCAGAAGCCACCCAGATAAAAGCTGAAGCTGATCTGATCATTGGTATTGGGGTACGCTTTTCTGACCGGGCGACTGGTAATATTGTCCGCTACCAGGAAAAGGTCAAGATCCTGCATCTCGACATCGACGATGTCGAGATCGACAAAAATGTCACTGCCACTGCCAGCCTTATCGGTGATCTCCGCGATGTACTGCCACAATTAATCAGCTTAGTCAATAAAAAAGACCGTTCTCAATGGCGTGCCCGGGCGATCAGTTTCAAGGCTGCAATGCGCGAGGCTGCCATTGAGAACGGTAATAGTAATAACGGCTTTTTAGCTCCGCAGGCTCTTATCCACACAATCAGACGACTGACAGATGACAGCACTGTAGTGGTTACCGATGTTGGCCAGCATCAGATGTGGGTAGCCCAGTACTATGGGTTTATGAGGCCGCGAACCTTTTTGACTTCCGGCGGTTTGGGTACCATGGGTTTCGGCATGGGAGCGGCAGTCGGCGCGTCGATTGCTATGGGGAATGCCAAGACTCTACTGTTTACCAGTGATGGTAGTTTTCATATGAATATGGCTGAGTTTGCTACAGCTGTACGTTTTGAGTTACCGATCACTGTCGTGTTGTTGAACAACTCGGTGCTCGGCATGGTACGTCAGTGGCAATCGCTGTTCTATGGTGAACGCTATGCTGAGACCACGCTGGATCGCCCGACAGATTATGTCAAACTGGCTGAAGCTTTAGGCGGCACGGGCTTTCGAGTTGGTAGCTTTGATGAGCTAGCGTCAGCATATAGCTCTGCCTCTGGTTACCAGGGCCCAGTGCTAATCGAGTGCCCGATCAGCCGGGATGCCAGCGTCTACCCAATCATTCCGCCTGGTGGTTCCTTCAACGACATGATCATCGGATAGGAGAAGACAATGAACCAATCCATAAACCCAACAGTGCACCAATCCAACAACCTAACAGGTCACGCATCCATGAATCCAGCTGTGTGCCAATCTAACGACAATACCAGCTTCACGCTCTCCATTCTGGTGGCAAACCGGGCAGGCGCCTTGAGCCGTATCACCAGCCTGTTTTCGCGACGGGGCTTTAATATCGACACTTTGAATGTTGGCCCGATGGCTGAAGACCCGACCTTGTCTCGCTTGATTATGACTTCATCCGGTGATGAGGCGACTAAAAACCAGATTATCAAGCAGCTTGACAAGCTATTTGATGTCGTTGATGTTAAGTTGATTTAATGAATGTATGGGTTTAGGCCAGCTGCTTCGATGATTCTTAAGCCAACTGCTTCGATTGCTGTTTGGCCAACTCTTAAGCCAGCTGCTTGGCCAACTCCAGAAGCTTTCGGGCAGTTCTATGATTTCGGATCGTCAGTTTCTGGTAGACCGGATATTTCGAGACTGAACTCCAACGGGTCTTCGAAAAAGTCTTCATCGGAGCTGACCAGAATATCAACTGGCCATACCAGGCCAGTTTTTCGTACTCTGGTTTGATGTCGCCAACCTCAGCACAGACTGCCTCCGCCTTTTCTGGAGGTATCACAAAAATCGCATTGTGCCTGTCATCGTTGTCAATCCCCCACCAGTCTGGCGCCTGTGCCAAAGCGTCAGCCAGCTCTTCCATCGAGATGACTGCTACCGGGGTCTGAAGCCCAAACTTCACTGAAACCATCTGAGCTATCGAGGCCTGCAAGGTCAAGGTCTTCTCCACACTAGTGAATAAAACATTGCCGCTATTGATATAGGTAACTGCGTCTATAAATCCAGCGTCGACGAAGGCTGATCTCAGTTCTGCCATGGAAATGATGCCTTTTCCTCCAACATTCACTCCCCTGAACAGGGCTATCCGGACACTCATGGCTCTCCATTCTGTCAGGCTGCCTTGAATAGTAGAATTCTACAATGAAGATAGGTCGATTAGCTAGTCAAGGCTTTAAAGCCAAGATAAATATGCATGCAGTTCTCAGCGTAGTATTGATCTCGAGGTGCTGAGTAAGCCTCCCAATATGAATAATCAAAACACCCCAGAAAAATCACCCGAGCAAACGAATGATTGATACAGACGACTTCTCTCCGAGCAGTTAGAAGCCGAATAAAAGTGGTTTGTTTTGCATAAGATAGCGGTACAAAGAGGAAGGAGCCCAGACAGATAGTGACTAGCATCCGGTATCAACTACTTCTCCCCCAATCTGTGGTCGATACAAGGCAACGAGATTATGTTCAGATAGATTCATCCGACTACCAACTCTGTAGAAAAGCGCTTAACAATGTTGTACAGCTTAGCTATGTGTGCGACAACAAAGCAGCTGACAATCTGGAATAGTAAAGGGAAAGTAAAGGGAAACATAAGAGAGCGTTTGTCTTCGTTGAACATAATCAATGAAGCACAAAATGGAGCTTTTGGCTCCATGAAGACTTTGGAGGATTAGGCAAAAATGATGAAAAAATTACTAGCTCTTTCGCTTGCTGCAATCATGGTGTTTTCATTTCTGGCACCGATATCAGCATTTGCGGATACAGCTCCCACTGTCAGCACGTCAATGAAAGGCAGCGACGTGACCATCACAGTGACTGATGGTGCTGCCAACCCCAAGGTCGTTGTTACG
>JAITUO010000212.1 GCA_031286245.1 Coriobacteriales bacterium | reverse complement strand
TCGCGTTCACGTACGATTTTAGGCTGGAATAAGGGCGATAAAGCCCCCGAAAAGGCTAAATTCAATAGAAATCTACATGGAAAATCGTACGTGAACGCGATTTTGTGCTGATTTATATGAATTCTGTGGCAAGGGAGCTTGAATACGCGCAAGACAGCTGGGTGCGCTGCTGGGGCGGCTTGCGCTGCTGGGGCGGCTTGCGCTGCTGGGCCGCGGCGATTAATTACGATTAGTCACAGCTTGATTAGCTTGATTGGCTTGATTGCGCTGAAAAAACGCCTAGCTGCTCAACAGCTGCCTGGCATGAGCCAGTGCTGTGTCCAGGCCGTCCCTGTCTTTGCCGCCCGCTTGAGCCATCGTCGGCTTGCCACCGCCGCCACCCTGGATTGCTGGAGCGATCTGTTTAATGACCAGGTTGGCATCAAAGCCCTGCTCAACAGCAGCATCGGTGGCTGCAGCGATCAGCAGGGGCGAACCGGCTTTCGTCACTCCGCCGACTATCAAAGCGGCGGCTTTCGTGTACTCGGGATCCTGGCTCAAAGTCTCACGCAAACGATCCCAAAGGCTGCGCATCTCTTCGGCATCCAGGCCGTCAAAGCGGGTAACGACTATCGTAAAGGCAGTGTTGGGTAAGCGAGCTGCCATCAATTCGTCAGCAACAGAAAGTAGAGCCTGACGACGTTCGGTTTTACTGGCCACTTCCAGATCATGTAGCTGTTGTTGTAAAGCCTCAATTCGCTCGCTCAAACCAGCCGGACGAGTCTTCAGTAATGCTGCTGCAGCATGCAGCTGCTGCTCCTCACGCTTGACGAATTCTAAAGCATCGTAGCTGGTCACAGCTTCAATGCGGCGCAAGGTCGCTCCGACTGATCCTTCAGAGACAATCTTGATCAAGCCGATTTGCGCTGTATGCCGGACATGGGTGCCTCCACAAAGCTCATGCGATTCATCGCCGGCTGACAGCACTCGCACCTGCTCTGTGTACTTCTCCCCAAATAAAGCAATCACCCCGGCATCACGGGCTGCATCCAGTGAAGTAGTCCTGGCGGTGACCTCGCCATCAGCCATGATCAATTCATTGGCCAACGCCTCAACAGATTCCAACTGAGCGGGAGTCGGTTGCTCGAAGTGAGTGAAGTCAAAGCGCAGGCGGTTTGGTGCAACCAGCGAACCGGCTTGTTTGACATGATCACCCAGAACCTGGCGTAAGGCATGGTGCAGCAGGTGGGTACCGGTATGGTTGCGTTCGATGCGCATTCGGCGGCGGATATCGATGGATGCAACCACCTCGTCGCCGACCCGCAGGACTCCATCGATACTACCGATATGAGTGGTCAGATGGTCAAATGCCTGAGTGTCGCTGACTAGGAAAGCTGAGTTTGTTGTAGCTAAGGACAATGTGCCGGTGTCACCAACCTGGCCACCCATCTCTGCATAAAAAGGAGTCGTATCCAAGATGACCTGGGCTGCCTGACCGTCAGTTATCTCGTTCACCAAAGCAGCCGCTCCGTCTTTCTCAATGACGATGGCCAGCACAACGGCTGGTGATTGGTAGAGGTCGTACCCGACGAATTGAGTAGAGCCCAGTTTTGCAGCCAGCTCAGTAAAGACACCACCAACACTACCCCAGGCATCTTCCTTAATCGCACTGCGTGCACGACGGCGTTGCTCGGCCATGTGGATCTCAAAGCCCGTGCGATCGACGTCAAATCCGGCCTCATTAGCAATTTCGACAGTCAGGTCGATCGGAAAACCGTAACGATCATGCAGTTCGAATGCGGACTTACCATCGAGTTGGCCTCCGGGTGACAAGCTTGCCAAACGATCTTCCAGATAGTTCTGGCCAAGCCTCAAGGTCTGCGCAAAACGTTCTTCTTCTGCCAAAACGACTCGTTCGATGAGCTTGTGATTCTCCTCTATCTCAGGATAGGCATCGCCCATCAACTCGACGATCCGGTCAACCGATTGAGAGAGGAAAGGTGGCTGTATGCCCAACAGATGTCCGTGTCGCATCGCCCGGCGCAACAGTCGTCGCAAAACATAACCGCGTCCTTCATTACTGGGTAAGACGCCATCACCAATCATGAAAGTACAGGAGCGAATATGGTCAGCGATGATCCGCATCGAGAGATCGAAGCGTTCGTTGCTGCCATAAACCTGACTGGCCAGCTGCTCGCTGATGGAGATTAATGAACGCAGGATATCGGTTTTGAAGACACTCTCGTACCCATTGAGGATGGCAATGGTACGCTCCAACCCCATCCCGGTATCGATATTCTGCTTGGGGAGAGGAACAAGGCTGCCGTCCTCCTGCCCATCGAACTGTGTGTATACACAGTTCCAGTATTCTAAAAAGCGGTCGCAGTCACAACCCGGCGCACAATCCGGACTGCCACAACCAATATGCTCGCCCATGTCGTAGTACAACTCACTGCAGGGACCGCAGGGCCCGGTCGGGCCAGCGCGCCAGAAATTGTCACTCTCACCAAGTTTGAAGATGCGTTCGGCTGGTATACCAATCGACTTCCAGATCTCCAAAGTCTCGTCGTCATCCTCAAAAATCGTGAAATAAATGCGGTCCAGGTCAAAACCTAAGACCTCCAGGCTGAACTCCAGAGCCCATTCACACATCTCTTGCTTGAAATAAGTGCCAAAGGAAAAACTGCCCAGCATTTCAAAAAACGAAAGGTGGCGTCCATCCGTACCGATGATGTCAATATCTGTGGTACGTACGCATTTCTGGACAGAGACTGCTCCAATATAGGGCTGCTCCAGCTGTTTCAGTTGCAAAAACCAGGGTTTGAACTGCACCATGCCGGCGCTGGTCAGAAGCAGTGAAGGATCATCGGGAATCAGTGAGCTGGAAGGCCAGCGCTGGCAACCCTTGGATTCAAAAAAAGCCAGGTATTGCTCTCTCAATTCGGCGCTAGTCAGGGGGTGGGCGGCGCTATTCATGGGGTGGACTTTCTGAGCTGGGTGTTGTCAGGCTGTCGGCGTTTTCGGTGTGGAGAAGACCGGGGCCTGCTGGGTCGGGAGCCGCCGCTAGGTCGGGAACCCCTGCTGGGTCGGAAGCCGCCGCTGTGTCGGGGCCTGCTGGGTCGGGAGCCGCTGGGTCGGGAACATCACGATCCACCGACTGAGCCACCTTATCCGACTGAGACACCTTATCTTTGATAGCGGCAATTGCTCCAGTAACAGCGGTCTCGGTTTTATCCACATTTTTAGCCTTGCTCTTGAAAATTGCTCCTTTGGGATGGCTGATTTTACGACCGGAGCGTTTTTCGAAGAAGTAGACAAAGATGCTTTTTGAAGCAGCCAGCAAGGGGATGGCAGCCAGTAGACCAGGTATTCCGGCTAAGGCTCCACCTGCCAGGACACCGACTAAGATGACGGCGGGGTGTAACTCAACAGTCGTTGACATCACGCGGGGTGTGATCAGGTTATCGGTCAGTTGGCAGGCCAGGATATGGACAACGACAGCCAACAGACCAGTCAACGGTGAGATGAAGAGGCCGATCACCAAGACTGTAAAACCTGTCAACCAAGGGCCGAATATCGGGATGAAGATCATGATACCGGCGATAAAGCCAAGCAGCGCGGGATAGGGCATTCCGAGCAAAAAGAAGCCGATACCGGCGATGAGACCGACGCAGGAACCGGCGATCAGCATGCCTCTCAGGTATCCTCCGATCGCCTTGGACAACGCGGTGGCAATGAAGGTCAGATCGGCGCGGTAACGGGGGCTGATCAGGGTGTTGACTTCGAGTTTGATCGTCGGCAGATCCTTGATCACCCAGAAACCGGCGATAATCGAGATCACGAAAACCAGTATCGCAGTGATCAGATTAGTGCCGATGGTGATTGCTCCACTGGGTGCCGAGGTGACGAACCGGCCTGCCCATTCCGAAAGCATGGAGGCCAGTGACCCGACAATCTGACTGATGTTACTGTCCTCCAGCAGATAGCCGTATCTCTGGTAAAGGTTCGTAAAGAAGACTCCCGCCCGATTGACATATCCGGGTACCAGTGAGATCAACCCAATCAGTTGTTCGGTGATTATCGGAATGACTATCAGGCCGAACACTGTGATGATTGTCAGCCCGATCAGATATGAAATCAATACTCCAGCCCAGCGTGGCAGACCTTTGCTTTCCATCCAATCAACCGGAGCACGCAGGATAAAAACCCCTAAGGAAACAGCGACGATCACTGTGATTGCCGTAGTCATCTGCCTCAGCAGGTACCAAGCTCCGATGCCAATCAGGATACAGCCGATGACAGCCCATATCGTAAAGAAGATATGCATCGACCTCTGGGTGCGGGGATCGAGAGCAGAGGAGGTTGGGTTATCTGGAACTGAAGATTTATGTGTGGAGAAAAACGCGGGCTTCTCCACATCCAAAATGCCAGCAGATTCTTGAGAACTACTGGTGTCTGAAGAGTCCTGGTTGCTCACTGTCTACCCTAAAAAG
>JAITUO010000146.1 GCA_031286245.1 Coriobacteriales bacterium | reverse complement strand
ATTCCTTTCGAGGAAACACTGACCTTTGTGGTGCCTTTAATGCTACCGTTCAACCTGATCAAAGCCGGCTTGAACGCTGTATTGAGCTTTTTGCTGTATAAGAGCCTGCAGAAGCTACTGGAGAAGTGAGGGGTGGAAGAGGCATTATGACCTCCGCTAAGGTGAGGAAGCCTACATGACTACTACGCTGATAGAAAGGGAGTCATTATGACTTCTACGCTGACAGAGAGGGAGTCTTTATGACTTCTGCGCAAGACCGTATCGTCAGTTACCTGACAGCGATTCCAGCCTGGTACCTGGCCACCAGTGTAGACAACCGGCCCCATGTCCGGCCTTTCAGCTTTGCCGCTGTTGAGGACGGCAAAGTCTGGTTCTGCACATCAAAAGGCAAGGATGTCTACGACGAGCTGTTGATCAACCCCTGGTTTGAACTATCAGCCTGGCAACCGGGACATCCCTGGGTGGTGGTGGCTGGCAAAGCTGTCTTTGCAGAACCTTCGGTCCAACTGCGTGAAGACGGTTTTGAGCATATGGTCGGGTTGGGAGAAGCCCATGAGTCAGCCAACGATGGACGGTTAGTTTTCTTCTACATAGCAGAGGGCCAAGCCAGAGTCTGTGACATTACTGGCGAGGAGGAGATCTTCGCTTTGTAAACGAGCCAAGCCAGAGTCTGCGACATAACTGGTTAAAAAGAGTCTTTCTTTTATTGAACGGGTTGCTCTAGCACATGTTTCTAAAAGATTTCACGGTTTTTTGTGGCATTATCGCTGCCTTAAACGTTATATAGATAGGCTCGTAGATAATGACCAGTAAACACAAAAAGCCAGTGGAGGAAACCATAGAACTAACTATTCATACAGATGACAGTTTCTACACGCATGTGAGAGGAAATGACAATCCGCATCCTTTCGAACTGTATAGCCAAGTTGATTCCTCAGCTGAGGCAATTGTTAAGCGACAGGAGAATCGATTATTACGGATTGCCGTAGCTATAACAGGTAATAAAACGGTTGCTGAGGATATCGTCCAAGATGCTTTCGTAAAGCTTATCGAAAAGCAACCTCATTTCAGGACAACAGGGCATGAGACTGCCTGGCTGGTCAAAGTAACTGTCAACCTAAGTCGCAGCCATCTACGTTCACACTGGTGGAATAAAACCGTCGGATTGCTCGACGATTATCCTGCTGCAAATAATGAACAGCGAGATCTGATGCAAATTGTGTTATCACTACCGCCAAAGTATCGGATTGTGATCCACCTCTATTATTACGAAGGTTGCTCAACTAGAGAAATCGCCTCAATAACCAACCAGAAGGAATCCACTGTCAGAGAGCAGATGACCCGTGCGCGGCGGATGTTAAAGGTCTACTTGGAAGGAGAATCTGATGGAATTTTACAATGATTACATGAATAACATAAAGGTAGACAATGAATTGCATCGACAGATTGTGGAGAAAACCAGGGGTGTTCAAGGAGGAGGCGTCGCCTCAAAAGCCAGTACAGTATTGTTTCCTTGGTTTAGGCAACCTATCACTTGGAGGGTTATCGCTGTTGTCATTGGTGTAGTGATTATGTTTTCCGGAGTCTATGCAGGATATGCTACCAATCTCTTTGGCATGAAAAAACTGGTTCTAGGCGAAACGGAAATACATGAAATTGGTCCAAACAATGACAAGATAGTCACAGTCATATCACTTCAAGGATATATTGGTAGCCCTGAATACGAAGCAACAAAAGAATGGCACGAATATTTTGAGAGTTGCGAAATTAATGAAGAGGTATTGTTTGAAGCAGATAGAATAATGATTGAACTATATCCTGATGACTACTTGCTTTACTTATATTACAGAGCTTATACCCCTGAAATGGTCGAAAAATTGCTTGAAATTGCCAAGGAGTACAATTTGACACTACTTGAGGAACCACGCATATCTATGAGATCGCTGTCTCCACTGCTGGGTGCAAATAGCAACTTGGGTGGTTATATGTATAGTAACGGTACTTTCAGATTCGATGGTCATTGTGTTATCAATGGAAAAGGAATTGGTTATCAGTTCAGTAATTGCCGGAAAGGGTACCTCGATCCAGTTTCACTGAACATCGGCAATCCCAATGACTACACAGAATGGGATTACCGAAAAGCAGACGGTACGATGGTAACTATTGCCATGAGCCCATTGAGTTCGCTGTTGATTGTCGAGCTGGATAACTCTTTGGCTATAATCAATGTCTTACCTAATGCTTATTGGCCAATTGAAGATCAAGCTGAAATAACAGCTCAATTCTTGGAAGCATTTGCCGAGTCATTCGATTTCCTTTATTTGAATGAGGACACTTACTTCAAGGCGGCTGGGCATTAATTCTTGTTAAAATTCAAGCCAACACACATTAGGTCAGAAAGCCACTACCCTAATCCTTCAATGCGCTAATCGGGATGACCTTGACACCGTCATTCCTTGTATAAGCCATACTTCCACCAGTGATAACCAATAGAAGCTCCGGCTCTCGTAGTTTTGCTTGCCCTTCTCTGTTCGCACTGATAATCAGGTCTTTAAGCTTTAGCAAATGTGAAGCACCTTCTTCGATGCCTCGACTCCCAAGTTTGTACTCGATTAAAGCGTATCTACCATCAGCAAGATGTAAAACACCATCTGCTTCAAGTCCATACCTGTCGCTGTAATATGAAAGTCGCCCTCCTAACGCGGAAGCATATACTTTCAAGTCTCTTGTGCAAAGACTCTCGAAAATGAAGCCGAAAGTGTTCATATCCTGGAGCAGCACAGCTGGTGCCAGAGCGAGTGCTGCTACGGCAATAGAAGGATCGACAAACCCTCTTTTCATGCTCGAACGAATTGCTGTAGCAGATCGAACTGACGGACTCCAAGCAGAGATATCATCTATGACAAATAGCCTGCGTAGAGCGTTGATATATGAGAACAGTGTGCTATCTGATACATCGATGAAGTCCGAACTTACATCGCGTTGAATTGTCTTATGTGAAGCCAATGTGGATATGTTGCGTGCATACGATTTTAGGATTGCACGTACGCGTTCGGGACTTCGCTTCACACCATCAACAGTAGTAGTATCGCTATCAATGACATTTGAGACATAATCCTGAGCTATAAATAGTTTGGCCTTGTCGGTTGCTAGATTAATACTTGAGGGCCACCCACCACGACAAGCAGCAAAAACCAGGCTTTCGATTGCCAGTTTTGCAGTAGCTCCATCTATGTCTGCATTTGGATTCTCAAACAGCGCCTCAAGTGAAATACTGCCATTTGATTCATTAGATTCGAATAGACTCATCGGGTACATTTGCATTCTGGATATGCGCCCTGTGCCAGAATGCATGATCAATGATTCATCAACCGTTGTAGATCCTGTCAGTATGAACAAGCCGACCTCACTGCGTTGATCCACAGTATTACGTACTGCATCCCATATTACTGGCGCCATTTGCCATTCATCAATTAATCGCGGGTTCTCTCCAATCAATAAAAGTGAAGGCTTTGTTTCTGCTGTAGTCAAATAAGCCTTAGTCATATCGGGATCCTGGAGTTTGAGTACGCTGTTAGCCTGTTGCTCAGCAGTAGTAGTCTTTCCACACCACTTTGGCCCGGTTATCAAGACAGCTCCGATAGAGCTAAGACGCTCACTTAGTTGTGTGTCGATGATCCTT
>JAITUO010000091.1 GCA_031286245.1 Coriobacteriales bacterium | reverse complement strand
CCAAAAGTGGACTTGTGTAGTGGGTTTTACCGCGTAAACGCCTAAATATAATGGAATTCAATTGTATTTAGGCGTTTATCCACTACACAAGTCCACTTTTGGGCCATTTTTTGAGAATTAGCTGTTTAAAGAGCCATATCGAAGCTTGGCTGAGAAGATCGGGGCACAATTGGCACAATTGGCTTGATTACCGCTTGTTTGCCGCTTGATTGCCAGCTTGGATGGCACATCGTCAAGTGGAGTGATTCTCGATCCGAAATAAGACCAACTAGGTTACGAGCAACGACAATTTATACATGAGGTCTTATCTGATACAGAGTAACAAGCTACCTGATCAACAGCACCGAAGGATCATTCAATATCTGCGAGCCATACAAAAAAAGAACATCGGAATCCGAGGTAAAGCTGACGTATTGCGGCAATACCCGGTAGTCGATGTACCTCAGATCGATCAAAGTCACACGAGCATACTCAGTAGCCAATAGCGGCGCCAAGCTGGAGGTATAGGAGTCCCGGAAGATGTAGAGTTCGCGATCAGATTGCGCCACGGTATTCTCCACAATCACAAGCGGCTGCGCACCGCGCAAGAACAAATCATAACCGTCGCGCCCAGCTCCAGCTGCGAGATCGTAGACTGGGCCTTCGACAAACTCCCCAGTCCTGGGGTCAAGGTAGTGGGCCACCATTTTGTCGATGAAGGGACTGTTCAGATACCGCAGTCGATCCGCTGGTAGGTTAAGAGCTAATTGGCCGGGATAAACCCCTGTGAATTCGCCAGCATCATGCACCGTGTAATCGGCTGTCTGGCGGTTCTGGCAGCCAAGGCTGGTGGTTATCACATCGACGACATCGCCCGGTCGCTGGCCTAGTTGAGCCTGATCCCAGTGCAGGTCGGTGCGGTAATAATCGGAGGCAATCATGGCATCTGTGAGGTCGATTGCGGTAATGCCGGGAAGCCTTCCAGACAACATGTCAGCCGCCAGGTCGGGGTCGTATCCGGGTAGGGCACGCTCATCGTAGAGGCTTTTATCCGGGATGATAGCGTAGTAAAAAGATAGATTAGCGGACTGGGTTGCCAGGTCTTGCTGCAGTTGTTCCATCAGTGAAGCCCATGCCAGCAGTCCGGTCGCATTGATCGGGGTGATTTTACCAGCTCCCGCAGCACCGATATACAAGCCGTCCTTGTCACTCATATGCAGAGCTTGCAAAACCATGACAGAGCGGATAGTTCGGAGTTGTTCGCGGAAGATGAAATTATCGGCAGTATAGTTTTCAAAGCTATTCATGAAACGTGAATTGAGGACAGTATCCAATGAGAGAGCAGGCAACTGGGCAGGTTGCCGGCGTTCACTGACCAGTACATCCGGATTGGGAGCTATGATGTTGGTCAGGCCCAGTCCACCGATGATCAGTATGAAGACTAAGAGATTTAGCCAAATGCGTAGATCTGGCAGGGGTTTTGCTGTGACTGAGTCTGTCTTTTTATCGTGCTTCATGCAGTCCAAAACCTTCTAGAACCGGAAATAGATGAATGGATTAAACGATCCATCCACCAAAAAAGCCGTGACGACGATCAACAGGCATCCTAGATAGGCTGACTCCAGCACCGCCATCAGACATTGGCCGACTCGCCTGCTTTTATCCACAATCCAAACCACTGCCCGGGCAGGTAGCGGTGTACAACCAATCGCCGCAATCACCATCACCAGCAGGTAGCTTTGCAGATAATAGATTGATGCTGTGCCAGCCAGGCCAGCAGAGCCTTGTCCGACCAGGGCAAACAACAACTCCTGAGCTTCAGTCAGATTCGCTGACTCAAACAAAATCCAGCTCAGCATCAGTAACACCAACAGGTAGATATGCGAAACGAAACCTGGCAAACGCCCAAGCAAACGACCGACCAAGTACTTCTCCACAAGTAAAAAAACAGCCATGTACAGGCCCCACAAAATGAAGTTCCAGCCAGCTCCATGCCAAAAGCCGGTGACCATCCAGACGACGAAGATGTTTATGAAGTGGCGCGGTGGGCTGACCCGACTGCCGCCTAGAGGGATGTAAACATAGTCGCGGAACCAGTACGACATTGTCATGTGCCAGCGCCGCCAGAATTCTGTCAGGTTTTTGGATATCAAGGGGTAATTGAAGTTTTCAGGGAACTTGAAACCGAACGCCAAGCCGAGGCCGATTGCCATGTCGCTGTAACCACTGAAATCGAAGTAAATTTGCAAGGTGAAGGCGACTAAAAAAAGCAGGGCGAATAGGACGCTCTGCTCGCCTAAGTGGCCAACGGGTAGGCCGGCCCCACTCGCCCCCAGATGGATCTCCGATCGCGCCAGCTCCACCAGTTGTCCCAGAGTGTTGGCTATCAACACCTTCTTGCCCAAGCCAATCGTAAAGCGACGAAAGCCCCTGACAAATCCATCCAAGCTATGCGCACGACTGGTCAATTGCTCTTCCACCACCGAATAACGCACAATCGGACCGGCGATCAACTGAGCAAACAGAGTCACGTAAGTCGCAAAAAGCAATAGATTCTTCTGCAGGCTGACCTTGCCGTTGTAAAGGTCGATCAGGTAACTCAGGATCTGGAAAGTATAAAAACTGATGCCCAGCGGCAAAGCCAAAGCCAGCAAGGCGAATTGGCTATGCAAAAGAAGATTCAAATTCTGGATAAAAAAGTCGGAATACTTGAAAAATAGCAGAGCCGATAGCACTACGACTAACGAGACGATAAAGATTGGCCGACCAGCTGGTTTACCACGCCAACGGTCGATCAGCAAACAAAAAAACCAACCCAGTATTGTCTGGCTCAGCATAACCAGCACAAAAAGCGGTTCTACCAAAGCATAAAAAACAATACTGGCTATAAAAAGCAGTAAATTGCGCCAGAGCAACGACCCGCCCGGTCGCGGAATGATGAAATACAGCACCACGACCAGCGGCAGAAACCAATACAAAAAAGTTATGCTGGAAAACAGCACGTCAATCCAAAACCAAGTAGCCAGTCAGCCGTTGTTGCATTCAAGGACCATCAACAGTATTTGGTTATTCATGTGGATAAAACCGTTACCCAGCCTGGCCCAGAATCTATTCGGTAGCAAAGACAAAAAAGACATCTGCGGTGCCCACATTGCTGTCTGCCAAATCAGAGAAGCCGGCTTGATATGCCTCAGTCATCGCTTTTGTTGAAGCCACGAACAGCACATAGCTACCTGATTCCTGCACGAGGCAGCGTTCGGGAAACACACAGATCCATCGGTTGGTGTCAAAACCATCGGCGATCAAACCTTTGACTGTCTGTGCATCTGCGCTGCTATTGCACTTAATCAGCACAACTTGATGGGCGATCGACATGATTGCTGCCTGCGAGACAGTGGCATCTTCGACATACTTTCCGAACTCATCAGGTGTCAACCCCGCCAGCGAAAGGCAGTTGTCAACGGTCAGCGCATCATCAAATGTCATGTAAAGCGCATCTCCACCAGTCAGATGGCTCAGCGTCTTTTCATTCAATTGGGGGAGAAGATCGGTGGTTGTTCCTTCCAGGGTTTCTTTGGCGGTAGAACAACCTGCCAAGGTGATACATAAGGAGCTCACGGATAAAGCCAAGACCAGCGGAACGAGAAACAATTTTCGAAATGCGTTTTTCTCTACAAGTTTTTTCATTAATCAGCCTTTCTAAGATAGATTGAGATCAGGGCGGTTTTTGGATTGGTCGGTAGGATCAGCCGTTTTTGTTACCCCCCGCTTTCGATATAAAACACCAGGCGGATAATCAATTAATAGTGTCATCCTGGCATGCTGTTATCCTAACACATTCGCTCGGATCGGTAGAATTATTAATAGAAAATGGCGCTGGTGACCAGCGCCATTTGTCATAAAGCTTCCTTTTCGCCCAGCGATCTTCGCCTCCGCAGCACGCCCAGCGCTAGTTGCATCTTCAGTAGATCGATACAGAAATGCTTTGTAGCGATTGTTTGTCTGTCCAGCAGCGTTCAGTTATATCTGAACAAAGTCTGCGATAACTGAACAAGTTCAGTTATAACTGAACAATATCTACGAAAACCTAAATGGTTCAGTTATAATAGCTAGCAGAGAATCAGCAAAAAACTAATAGGGGTATCGCAAGCATGATAGAACGAGAAACATACATGAAAAGGATCCGGGGATTCATTGATCAACCAGAGCTTGTTAAAGCTATCACTGGATTACGCAGAAGCGGCAAGTCTGTTTTCCTCGAATTGATCCAGCAGGAAATTTTAAAACATGGTGCAAGCCAGCACCAGTTGCTTACGTATAACTTTGAAGACATGAACCTGTATGAACTCCGAGACGCTCATGTACTGCATGACCACTTATTGTCAAAGATCAAAGCAATCAAAGGAAGAGCTTACCTCTTTCTGGACGAGATCCAAGAGGTCGAAGGTTGGGAAGCCTGTATCAACTCATTACGTGTGAATAGTGATGTTGACATCTATATCACCGGTTCGAATGCAAAGATGCTGACAGGAGAGTATTCATCACTTTTAGCTGGTCGATACATCGAAATTCGTATGTACCCATTCTCGTTCGATGAGTTCTGTATTGCTTTCAAAGAGAAGACTCCTGGAATAACTGATGAGGTGCTATTCCAACGGTATTTGAATCAAGGCGGTATGCCTTTTCTAACCAATAACGGGTTTAGCGAGGCAGATGTAAGACTATACTTGCGGGATATTTATACATCCACGGTGATAAAAGACATCATAAAACGTAACCGGATCAGAGATGTCGATTTACTAGAACGCATCATCAACTACCTCTTAGCAAACATGGGTAAGGTTTTTTCAGCCAACAGCATCGTCAAGTATTTCAAAAACGAAAAGCGTACAGTCGCATTAGAAACGGTGTTAAGCTATATAAAAGCTTGTGTAGAAGTTTATCTGTTCAACAAAGTCAAACAACATGATGTGCCGGGAAAAAAGCAACTCCTAATCAATGAGAAGTACTATGTAGCCGACCATGGGCTACGACAAGCCGTACTTGGCAGCAATCAGCAAGACATCGAATTGGTGTTGGAAAACATCGTCTGCCAAGAACTCCTCCGACGCGGCTATCTGGTCTCGATCGGACGCATCGGAAACAAAGAAATCGACTTTGTCTGCAGGCGGCGGGACGAGTTATTGTATGTTCAGGTTTGCTATCTTCTGGCTAGCCGAGAAACCGTCGATCGCGAGTTCAACATCTATTATGAGATCGCCGATAATTACCCGAAATATGTGGTTTCAATGGACAGAATCGACTTTAGTCGCGATGGTATTCGACACAAGAACATCATTGATTTTTTACTTACTGAGTCGTTTTGATTTTTTAGGGAGAAAACCATAAAGCCTCATTTTGCGATGATTGCCTTCGGCAATCATCCTCTTTAATAAAAGCCACATCCAACTGCCTCTGTTCAGTTGGATGTGGCTCGCACTAGTCAACTCAGGGATGAACCGGCCAGCACTATCTATGTGAATCTCTTTAACTAATGAGGCAGGTAATCCTGTCTTGATTGGCGCCGCCAGGAAACCTGATTGAGTATAAGTCCTGATCCACACGATAATAAGATGAATACAAGGAATGGCAATAAGCTATCGCCAGTCACCGGAGTAGTAGTAAGACCTTTGACAATCTCTTCGTCTGGGGCAGTTACTTCATTTTGGTCTGTCTCTTCATCCGAGTCAGTTCCGCCGCCTTGATCGGTTTCTCTGGCTGCATGGATATCAAAAAATGCCAGGGGATTGTCTAAAACATGAATGCCGGTTGCCAGACTGAGGATTGATCCGGGGATTGAGACATCAAAGACGGTGATGCCTTCGTAAGTCGGATCGTCTGAGAAACCTAATGTGATGATACGTTCCCCTGTAGTCCCACTGGCATAAACTGTGATGCCTGCCGGCAGGTCAACAAACCAGGCTGAAGCCATGATGTCTGTGAAGTCATAAGCCAGCACGTCACCGCAGATTAATAGATAGGCCAACTGGTCAGACGGCAGCGCTTCGTCAACATAACCTTCTATCGTAGCATCGGCAGCCATGGCCATCAGCTCGCCAGTCAATTTGATATACAAATCGGTCTCGTTTGGCTGATAGGGGATACCGAAATCCAAGATGCCAAGACTGACGTTGCCAGCACCGAAGATTTCTACAGAGGTGCCAACGGGCTCATATGCATAATTCTCGCTAGACCAGTGGCGGTATCCGGTTGGCAGATTGATGAGTGTCGCATGCAGGGCTTGCGAAAGCCCTCTGGCTATTAAAGTACCACTGATGAAAGTAACTTCTACTCCTTCACCGGTTCCACCGCCGCTGCCATTGAATCCTTCTCCACCAAGGCCGCCGCCCATACCGGCAGCAGTACTGCCACCAGTGGCTTCCAAGGTTCCGCCGCTGATAGTGATGTCACCACCATCACCGCCGAAGCCATGTGTCCCATAGATACCGGTACCACCCTGACCGCCACCAACACCGGGAGCACCATTACCACCGACAGCAAAAACATGGGCTCCTGAGACAGTGATAGTACCGCCTGAACCGCCATTACCAGCTATTTTCGAAAGCAGGCCAAGACCGCCATTGCCACCGCCGATGCCTGCAGCACCATCACCGCCGGTAGCTACGATAGTGCCGCCGTTGATCGATATCGTACCGCCACTTCCACCGGTGCCACATACACTGCTATCGGTACCGCCCATGCCACCACCAATGCCAGCACCGCCTGTTCCGCCTTGGGCGTATATCACACCACCATTGATGGTGATTGTGCCACCATTGCCGCCGTCTCCGAATGATTCGGCATGCGAATAGCCTGCACCACCACCGATACCTGCTGCGCTAATCGAACCCAGAGCTGTGATTGTGCCACCATTGATGGTTATT
>JAITUO010000006.1 GCA_031286245.1 Coriobacteriales bacterium | reverse complement strand
CAGGTTGACCATAAAAAATGGCCCAAAAGTCGACTTATGTAGTGGATTTCTTTCTGTTTATGCCCTCAAAACTGCTAAAAAGAAGCATTACAGGACAAATACGGCGGAAAACCCACTACACAAGTCGACTTTTGGGACAAAAAAGTTAAGGATGTGTCTTCGGTAGCATTTTGGTTTACTTACGCATCAATTACAGCATCAATACATTGTTTTTTAGACCCTCGATCTCGACACATTTGTTTTAGGTCGTCAGTCCTTTTCCCGGTTCTGATGATTTACTGGCAATGCCCAGCCTGGTCTTATCCACATTATTTTCTTTGTCTTCGGCAAGAATAACGCTGGGTAATGGTAATGCTGTTACAACCAGCATCTATGTCGTGACAAGCAGCAAAGGTTTCCGTCTACCTGATCATGTTTTCGGTGTCAGAGTGTTCTTGCATTTCTCTACCACAAAGAAACCTGTCGGTTATAGGTCATTTACTAGTGTATTCTATCGCATGTATACGTGTTTTCTAGTATTGTGGTTAGGCACCGCTTTTTCAGTTATACACGGTGTGAAGGAGGTCAGGGGAAGATCATGGAGACAAAATCTGAGTTCAGTATCTATATCAAAGAGTTGGCAGATCCGGTATATGTGGTAGGTCGGAAAGTCCGGGTCAAGCATGGCACTCCAGAGTGCTTTGTAAAGATAGACAACCTGATTGAAGGCTTTTTTGCCGAGGATGTACCATCGCAGATCCCTGAAGTAAAACTGCCTCTGGTCCGGTTTGGGATCTGCTCACACCATGTGTACTATAGCGACATCATTGAGTTTGATTACCTAACTGGGGTCGAGGTGGTCGGGCCAATTGATCGAAGCCGCTTGCCGGCGACTACAACTGGTTTCGTGATCCCATCCGGAACTTATGCCTGTATCAAAGTCTCAGCTATTGACAGTTCGACAGCTCTGGATGTCGCATATAGCAAGTTGGACGAATGGCTCTCGGAATCAGAGGAGTGGGAAGCCTTCAGTGGAGAGTATGAGATGTACCCAGATGAGCTAACTAATGCAGTGATGGAGCTCTGGCGGCCTATTGAACAGCAATGAGCGGCAATGACACACTCCTCACACCAAACAAGAAGGCCGGGCGAACCCGGCCTTCATTGTGTTTTAGCTTTTTAGCGCGTACCGTAATTTAGGCAAGTAGCTCAGTAGCCTTGGCAGCAGCTGAACCAGCGTCGGGGGCATAGCCCTGAGCGCCAAGCTCATCAGCCAGTTCCTGGGTGACTGGGGCGCCACCGATGAGGATCTTGACCGGAGCACCAGTCTCCTTGACAGCCTTGACGGTGTCAGCCATGCTCGGCAGAGTGGTGGTCAACAGAGCGCTGAGGCAGACCAGGTTGCAGTCTGGATTGGCCTTGATGAAGTCAACAAAGGCCTCAGGAGCAACATCTACACCGAGATCGGTGATATCGACATTGGCGCCCTCGATCATCATGCGAACAAGGTTCTTGCCAATATCATGCATGTCGCCCTTGACGGTACCGATGACGGCCTTGCCGATCGGCTTGATACCACTGTCTACCAACAGCGGCTTCAGCAGAGCAGTACCGGCATTCATGGCACGAGCGGCAACCAATACCTCAGGTACAAAGATCTCATTGTTCTTGAATTTCGGACCAATGATTTCCATAGCAGCCAACAGGCCACCGTTCAGAATATCCTGAGCACCACATCCCTCGTCAATAGCTTTCTGCACGAGCTCCTCGACGTCCTTCTTCTTGCCAGCCTGTACGGCCGCGCTGATGTCATCCAAAATTGACATTGCAACTCCCTTCCTAACAAGTCGTTTCTGTAGAGACGTTTGTCACCACAATAGTTTGTGCGAATATATTAGACCTTCCGTACCGGTTTTTATAAGGCTGATGCGCCTGATTGTGCAAGTTGTACGCTAATACCTTGAACCCTTAGTCAGTGCTGTACGCCAAAAAGTGCATTATGTTGAAAAACCACCATATACAGGGTTTTTAGCAGCAAATCTTGTCACCAAACTGATATATTTGTGTGCAAGATGCAAGAGAAAATGGGGAGCCAACCGTACCGTTTTTGACCAGTTTTTAACCACAAACCCGGTTCGGGAGATCTGTAGGCTGAATCGACCCGGGCTTCTGAACATAATTGATATTAAGACCGGTTTCAGATGCGTCGCAAAATACACCCCAATTCACAGATTATCAATACCATTGAAAACCCTGCGTGCAAATAAACCCCAAAGTGGTATATTCTGGAAGACTCTTTTTTGGCTGAGAGGAGCTAAATGTCAACTTATAATATCACGATTAAAACAGAGGGTAGAGTCCTTGAGATACAGGCAACTCCCGGCCAGACCGCGCTGAATGTGATTCAGGATGCCGGTCTGGATTTTCGTGCGCCCTGTGGCGGTAACGGAAAATGCGGTAAGTGTATGATCTATGTCCATGAGAGTGGATCGAGTGGGCTGAGGCTGGCCTGTCGGACTGACATCAGCGACCAGATGATTCTGGAACTGGATGGCCCGCAGACCATGATGATCGAAGAAGGAGCGATTGTATCAAGTTATGCTCCTGACACCGGTATGACCGGTGTTGGAGTAGCGTTAGACATCGGCACGACCACCTTAGCCTGTCGGCTGTTCGATCGAACAGACGGCAAGCTGTTGGCTTCGGCAGCCCGTGTCAATCCCCAGGCAGTCTGGGGTGCCGATGTTATCAGTCGAATCGATGCCAGCGTCGAAGGCAAGCTCAAACAGATGCGCGATTCGCTTTTGAGGTCGATCGACCAGATACTGGACGAGTTGCTATCCAAACCCAAACACAAGCGCCGCGAAATCGCCGATTTCACGGTCGCCGGTAATACCGTGATGCAGCACATCGCTGTCGGCCTGCCACCGGACAGCATTGGTCAGAACCCGTTTATTCCACTGTCGTTGTTCGGCGACCATCACAACTGGCCCGGTGTCCCCTGCCCGATTTGGTTTGCTCCCTGCATCGCCAG
>JAITUO010000225.1 GCA_031286245.1 Coriobacteriales bacterium | reverse complement strand
CAAGGGGTTTGTTTGGTGTTGCCAAAAACACTTTGATTAACCAACAACGAATGGCTGCAACACAAAACTCAGAAAAGAAAAACTCAATATAGGTTGACGATATTCCATGAGGTGGGAGGCTGCTTTTTATACTATGAAATTAAAAAGCCCTGGTAGATGACTCGCTCATGAAAATATGTCGAATTAAATCACATAGAAAATCATACAAAAGGGCCCTTTTTGCGGCAAAATTCTGGTGTTTGAGCAATCTGGTCGGCTTTTTAAGCCCGGTATCTCTTTTGGAACCTTTGGCGGGTGGCAGGGTAGCTATCTGACCAGTCTGGCAGCAGCGTGGTAAACTTACTGTCACGCACTGAGATCGAACGAGGGAGATAATCGTGGCAAAGCATGATGATCCAAAAGCCAAGGTAGAGCAGATCCAGCTGTCGCCTGGCGACCCACTGACCGCTAATAATGCACCCGATCGTCGCTGGGCCTGGCTGGAGGTCAACCTGGAAGCTATTCGCCGAAACCTGCAACGCTTCCGTAAGCATATCGGGCCTGATGTCTTGATAATGGCAGTCGTCAAGGCTGACGGTTATGGACATGGTGCGGTCGAAGTAGCTCGTACAGCACTGGCGACTGGTGCGAAGTTTTTGGGAGTCTCCAATGTTGACGAGGGCATCACGCTGCGAAAAGCCGGTATCATCGCCCCGATCCTGGTCTTATCTCAACCGCCTGAGTCGACTATCGATTTGATCCTGCATTATCAGCTGACTCCAGCTGTGCAAACTGCCGAGTTCGCTCTGGAACTCGGTGAATCTGCTGCCAGCCAGGACCGCGTTACACCCTTCCATCTCAAAATTGACACCGGAATGAACCGTGTTGGTGTGCATTATGCCGATGCTCCTGATCTTTTACGTACCATCGATTTCCATCGCGGGCTGAAGCTACAGGGTGTCTTTACCCATTTTGCAACAGCTGATGAGGTCGAAACTTTTGAATTCAGCCGCCAATATGAGCGCTTCATCAAGGCGCTGGATGAAATGCGTTATTTGGGGATAAACCCGGGTATCGTTCATGCTGCGAACACAGCGGCGACGATTCGTTACAAGCATGCTCATTTCGACATGGTTCGGGTCGGCATCGGCATGTATGGATTGCACCCGAGTGCTGTCACTCGCTCTTTGATCGAACTATATCCGGCGATGAGTGTCTACGCTCGCGTTACGATGGTCAAACCAGTGTCAATCGGTGAAGGAGTCAGTTACGGCATGCGTTACCGCTCGCCCGGCAATGTGCTGATAGGCACATTGCCACTTGGCTACGCTGATGGTTTGGCACGCGAGTTGTCCGGAAAAATCGATGTGCTGGTACGTGGTCGTCGCCTGCACCAGGTTGGTACCATCTGTATGGATATGATGATGTTTGAAGCCGATCAGCGATCATCAGCCAAGAACCCTCCGATCGTGCCGGTGGTTGGTGACGAAGCTGTAATCGTCGGTATAGATGGCAAAGAACAGATCAGCATAGACGACTTGGCCAAGGTCTTAGGCACGATCAACTACGATGTCGCCTGCCGGTTGGGCATGCGATTGGAACGTCTCTATGTTGAGTGAACAACCAGACATGAAATCACAGAGATCGATAACCTGATGCCACGCACTTTAGAGGAGCTCGCTGCCGAACTGGCTAACTGCCGACGTTGCGCTTTATGTGAAACCCGTACGACTGTGGTCGTTGGGGTTGGCAACCCTAGCGCCGAGGTGATGTTTATCGGTGAAGCTCCTGGTCGTCAAGAAGACCTCGGCGCCGAGCCTTTTATCGGTGCTGCAGGACAACACCTCAACGAGCTGTTGAGTCTGGCTGGACTAACCCGCTCCGAGATCTACATCGCCAATGTTTTAAAATGCCGCCCTCCGGAAAACCGTGACCCGCAACCAGTGGAGATTGAGGCTTGCTCCCCATTCCTGCGTGAACAGGTACGGGCAATCGCTCCGCAAATTATCGTTACGTTGGGAAACTTCGCAACGCGTTTCATCTTGCGTACCGACCGTGGAATCTCGGGGTTGCGTGGTCAAATCCACATCACCGGGCCGTTTTCAGTGCTGCCGATCTATCATCCAGCCGCCGCTATCTACGACCGACTCAAACAACCGCTACTGGAAGACGATTTCCGCCTGTTAGGAAGGTTGATTGAGACACGACGAGCTGAGCGAGCAGAACGTTTGAAACGATCGAAAAGTATCAATAGCATCGAGCCGGTCGAGCAGACTAATTTTTGCATGATCTCGGCAAGTCCAGAAGAGACTCAAGCTATCGGTGCCAGGCTGGCAGTTTTGCTTAAGCCTGATGATGTGTTGCTGCTGAGTGGTGATTTGGGAACCGGTAAGACGGAGTTCGCCAAAGGAGTGGCTTTGGGACTTGGCATCAGTGAAGCAGTCAGTTCGCCGACCTTCAATCTGTTATTAGTGCACCAACTACCAACTGGCGCACTACCAGATGGAATAGCAGGGCCAAACACTGACTCCAAGCTGCCACACTCGCTCTATCATTTTGATCTCTACCGATTGGAAACTTCGGACCAATTGACTGATCTCGACTACTTCCGCTTACTGGAGGATGGCGCTATCAGTTTGGTTGAGTGGGGTGACCGTTTTTCTGATGCCCTGCCCAAAGACTATATGTTAATTAAACTCAGTGTCCTTGAAGACGGCCGCCATCAGCTGGGTTTTTCTGCGGTAGGCCAGCAAAGCCTGGCGCGCCTGGTTGAATGGCAGGCTGCTAATGAATAGACAGACCGCTAGCAGTTTTCCGTCTGCTACTACCAAGGCCAATGGTTTTATCCTCAGTCTGGACACCGCTTCTACTCAGATGGCAATCGCCTTGGGTAGTCTGAGAATACAAGCTGAGAATAAAAACCAGCTTCCGACTCATAAAATATCATTGATTGCCAGTGCCGATCAGGCTGCTCCGCGTCAAGCCAATGTCAAACTGATGCCAGCTATTGATCGGTTGTTACACGACACAGGTCTCAATAAAAGTGATCTCACTGCTGTAGTCTCGGGGCTTGGTCCCGGTTCATTTACTGGCGTGCGGATCGCTCTAGCTTCTGCCAAGGGAATCGCCCGCGGATTGGGCGTACCGCTTTTCGGGGTTTCAACACTTGATGCTATTGCCTGGCAGGCCTGGGCGAAAGGCCTGCGGGGACTTATCGCTGTGGTCGCCGATGCCATGCGCAACGAGGTTTATCCAGCCCGTTTTAATGTGGATGAGACCGGGGTGTCGCGCTTGGACACCTTCAGTGTCAGTAAGGTTGAACAGGTCTATCAGCGCTGGGTAGGCCAAGGTCTACCGATGACCTTGCTGGGTGATGGTTTATATAAATATGCTGATTTTTTTACCCCAGATTCCAGTGGTTTGTTCAGCTTGGCAGATCAAGAGCTTTGGCCACCGACCGGTTCTGGGCTGCTATTGGCTTACCAGGCTGTTTTGGAAAACCAGACTGGTGATATCAGCCGGGCATCAACCGGTGAACCTGGAGCAGTGCTGCCGATTTATACCAGGCTGTCTGATGCAGAAGAGAATGAACGTATCCGCCTGGCTACTGGTGGCCCGATTGCCCAGGGAGCTGAGATAGCTGTCCCAGTCAGTGGGGTTGCAGGGGCAACCACCGTTGCGGTTGCAGGAGCAGCTGCTGTAGCGGTTGCAGGGACAACCACCGTAGCGGTTGCAGGTAACGACAGTTTCACTAACCAACCTCAACAACCCAGGCATATCCATTTTCGCCCTCTGGCTATGCAGGACGTCCCTCTAGTCGCTGAATTGGCAAGCCGTTGCTTTTCGGAAAGCCCTGCCAATGGTGAACGCTGGAGTGAATCGGCCTTTCAGGCAGAGCTATCAGCAGTTGATCGTATCTGGTGGGTAGCCTGGCAAGATCAGCAGTTGGTCGGGTATGTCGGAGGTTGGTTGATCGATGGCAATCTTCAGGTATTGAACCTGGCTGTCGAGCCGACAGCCAGGTGTCAGGGAATCGGACAGGAGCTGATGATACGGCTGTTAGATGACGGTCGTGCATTAGGTGCAGAGTCAGCCAGCCTGGAGGTCCGAGTTTCCAATTCAACAGCCATCGCCTTATATCAAAGACTTGGGTTTAATGAACAGGGAAGACGTCCAGGTTATTACAGAGGCCAGGATGGCGCTCCGCGCGAGGACGCTTTGATTTTAAACCTGTCGATCTTTCCCGGTAACCTGCGAAAAGCGGTATTAAGCGAGCCTGCAGAAACAGACAGACCGGCTGAACAAAACACTGCAAGCACTGCTTTGAAACAACTTCAACACGCTCGTCCTGTGATTCTGGCGTTTGAGACTTCATGTGACGAGACCGCTGCCGCAGTCATTGATGGACAGGGGCGGCTGCTGTCCAACGTCGTAGCATCACAAGTCGACTACCATGCTCGATTTGGTGGAGTAGTGCCAGAGATTGCTTCCCGTAAACACACAGAAGCCATAGTCGGTGTAGCTGACCAGGCCCTGGAGCTAGCTGGCATCGCTAACTGGGATGAGTTAGATGCCTTGTCAGTGACTTATGCCCCAGGATTGATTGGTGCCCTGGTAGTCGGCGTAGCCTTTGCCAAAGGTCTGTCCTGGGCGACCGGGTTACCACTGGTACACGTCAACCATCTGGAAGGGCACATTTATGCCAACCGGTTGGGCATCGCCGAGATGGATTCATCAACCATACCCGCTACCCCCACTTCTACCAGCATCACACATCCCACCGCTTCACCTTCCTCGAACCTTGTGCTGCTGGTAGAGCCACAGCCGCCTTTTGTGGTCGCCTTGCTTTCCGGCGGCCATACCATGCTGGTTGAAGTCAAAAACTGGGGAGTCTACCGGGTGATGGGGCAGACCTTGGACGATGCAGTTGGTGAAGCCTTCGATAAAATTGCCAAAGCATTGGGACTAGGTTATCCCGGCGGGCCAGTAATATCCCGGTTGGCTGTAGCAGGAGACCCCAAAGCTATTGATTTTCCACGAGCCTTACTGCATTCACACGACTTCAGCTTCTCGCTTTCCGGGTTGAAAACGGCAGTTATCTCCTGGATTCGCCAACAACAGGCTATCGGTGAAACTATCAGTCTGCCCGATGTTGCGGCATCGTTTCAACAGGCAGTCATTGATGTCCAGGTAGCCAAGGCCTTGGCAGCCTGCCAAACTGCTGGTGTCCAGACTTTTTGTCTCGGTGGCGGAGTGGCAGCTAATCAGGCTCTGAGAGCAGCTTATAGCGATACGTTGGGCCGTGCAGGGATCCAGGTCTTCTCCCCACCTTTAGAAATCTGTTCTGATAACGCTGCTATGATCGCTGCAGTGGCCCTGGATCGATTCGCCCGCGGTTTGACTATGCCGCTGCATGGCGATGCGTCAGCCTATGCTGACCTCAACCTGGATTATTGATTGATGCTGAGTTTTAGCCACGTCGATTATTCCTATCCCGATGCAGCGTCTCCTGCCCTGGCTGATGTCAGCCTGGACATTCTGCCCGGCAGGTATGTGGTGTTGTTGGGAGCCAACGGTTCGGGTAAAACCACGCTGGCTCGTCTGGCTAACGGTTTATTGCTACCGGACAGCGGTCAAGTTTGCGTTGAAGGGTTAAATACTGCGACACCTGAGACACTGCGGGCCTTGCGGCAGTCTGTTGGGTTGGTCTCGCAAGACCCTGATGAGCAAATCGTGTCGACAACTGTTATCGACGAGGTCGCCTTTGGTCCAGAAAATCTCGGGCTCCAGCAATCTGAAATCATGGCTCGGGTTGAACAAAGCCTGACAGCAGTCAACCTCAGCGATTTTGCCGAGCGCGATCCCAACACGCTTTCCGGAGGCCAAAAGCAACGCCTGGTGCTGGCTGGTATTTTAGCCATGCAGCCACAGTATTTGGTGCTGGACGAGCCGACTTCCATGCTCGATCAATCTGCTCAACATGATTTCATAGCAACTATCTCAGAACTCTGTCGTGAGGGACATGGCGTCTTGCATATCACTCACGACCTGAAGATAGCTGCTGCAGCCGATTCGGTGGTGGTATTGGCAGATGGCCACCTGGTGTTTAATGGCTCACCGTCGGAATTGCTCGCTCGCGAGACTGATCTGGTAAATTGGAAATTAAAGTTTCCTGTGGATAAGCCCGCAGTGTCTCCATCCAGGTGCACAATTTCGACTCCAGTATCGAACTCCTCGCATACCACATTGCAATTGCGAGATGTTCATTTCAGTTATCCGAGCTTTTCGGATCGCCCGATCACAGTGCTGAAAGGTATAACACTGTCACTTGAAGCAGGCAGTTATACCTTGATCAGCGGGATCAGCGGAGCTGGTAAATCGACACTTCTACGGTTGGCGGCGGGCCTGTTGAAACCGGGCCAGGGTGAAATTGGTTTTTTCAGTGAACAACAAAGTGGGCAGGCCGCCAACCAGCAAAAACCTACACCGGTCAATCCTGGTCAAGTCGGCTTGGTGTTCCAACATCCAGAGGATCAGTTATTTGCTGCAACAGTGGCCGAAGACATTTTGTTCGGGCCGTTAAATCTTGGTTTAATAAGCGCTGGAGTGAGAGAAAAAGCATCCGGTACTGATCAAAGCCAAAAACTGGTAGCAGAAATGCTAGCTGCTGTTGGACTGGACGCTTCGACTTTCGGCGGACGGTCTCCTTTTACACTGTCTGGTGGCCAGATGCGTAAAGTAGCTATCGCCGGCATTTTGGCCATGCAGCCACGCTGGCTGTTGTTCGACGAACCAACAGCTGGACTCGATGCTGTCGGTCAGGCTTTCGTGCATCGGCTGATAGCTGATCAGTTGGCTACAGGTGCTGCCGTATTAGTGGTCAGCCACAGCATCGACGAGTTCCAGGATCGTGTCGATCGGCATTATCAGCTGTCCGATGGTCACCTGCAGCTATATTCGAACGATTGTCTAAAGGCTGATCCTGAGCGTTGCCAGCAGCCTGAGGGAGACAGCTGATGGCTTTCATCGCTCCTTTCGGTAACTATCTGGCTGGTAAAAGCTTGCTTTATCGCTTAGATGCCCGTTTCAAACTGCTACTGCTGGTCAGTTATCTAACCGGCTTGTTCTTAGTTCAAAGCTGGCTTGGTTTATTGTGTTTTGGCATGCTGCTGTTAGCTGCTTATCTGAGTGCTGGTATTCCCTTAAAACTGGCTTTGCGAGGGCTGATGCCCTTGGTCATAATATTGATTTTTACTATGCTGGCTAACGCGTTTGGATTTGTATCAGATACTAATCAGACGCTTGGTTTCGTATCGTTGATTGGCGATTTTGGATTCAAGCCCTGGGGAGCGCTGCGCGGATTATACCTTGCACTGCGGATCATTTTGCTGTTCTGTGCCAGCTCGCTGCTGACTTATACCAGTTCATTAGTCGCTCTGGCAGATGCCTTAGTCTCATTGCTGCGGCCTCTGGCAGTGTTTGGGGTACCGACAGAAGATATCGCCATGGTCTTCTCCATAGCATTAAGATTCATCTTTTTGACTGCTAACGAAGCAGAACGCATCATGATCGCTCAACAAGCCCGAGGAGCTGTCTTTGATAAAGGCGGCCCTGTCAAACGTGCCAAGGCCTGGTTACCTGTCTTGATTCCTTTATTTGTCAAGCTGTTTCGCCGGGCAGACCATTTGGCAGCAGCTATGGAAACCCGTTGTTATCAGGGAAAAGGACGTACTCACCGACGTTTTAACCGTATTCAACCGCTGGCTTTACTGACCAGTTTAGCTGCTGCCGGAGCTTTTGTGACGATTGGAGTATTGTTATAAAATGCAAGATCGATCGTCAGAAGAGACCAAAAGCTATCGCGACCCGCTGGGGGAGGCAGGCTTCACATCGCTGCTGGAGTTGCCAGAGAAGCCAGAGAAACCAGAACCAGAAACTGAACAGAATACTGGGCCAGCTATCCAGTATCCAGCTGTTGATGACTGCTATCTG
The DNA here is from genome assembly GCA_031286245.1 of Coriobacteriales bacterium. Lineage (GTDB taxonomy): Bacteria > Actinomycetota > Coriobacteriia > Coriobacteriales > UBA8131 > WQXZ01. Next base: position 3,977 of record JAITUO010000225.1, on the reverse strand, counting down.
GGGTTTTACCAGCGGTTTTCTCCCGATGGAAAAGCCGGCTGGCAGTTTTTAGCCGGAGTCGAAGGTATTATTGGAACTCAGGTAAGAACACGTGCGGTTTCGGACAAACGGGAGCTTTTGGGTATCGACAACAGGGTGATCGGTTTTGCCGAAGGAGCCGAAATCAGCCATTTGAATGCATTGGAACAAGCTGGTTGGCTAGTCGAATGTCGGTTGTCGCTCAGCGTCTATCATCCTGACCAGAAAAGCTACTCCGGTGAAGTAGCATGGATTGCCTACAACAGTGCGATCGACAAAAAATGGCAGGCTTTTCAAGCCTTCATCGACAATCTGACTTTCCGCATTGCTTTCGGCACACATCCAGGGCTGGCGCTTGACCAACAACAATTCGAGCAGGTCCTGCGTAGTAAGGGACAATGGTGCCTGACGAAAGATGTGCCGATTGACCCCTTGCCGTCCGGGGCCTTGATTCATAAACGCAGCCGCAGCCTGGCTGATCGTTTGGTGCATACCGCCATTCAGCATCGCCTGGGTTGCAACATCGCTGCCTGGGTATTTATCGCTTTGCTATTGATAGCTGCAGGCATCGCTTTGTACGTCGTCTTTACTTAGCATTTCTGGCATTATATACTTAGGCAAGACAATTCCACTGTAGAGGGCTCAGGAAAAGGAAAGGTCAATGAGCGCAAACAGGATTAACACTCACTCAGCAAAACCACAAACCTTCATGTTGACCTTTGCGGTTGTGATTGCACTTGCCTGCTTCAACTGCGGATTCAGTGGATGTATCAGCAGCCCCCCAGAATATCTCGGTGATTTGCATGAATTCGCATACGAATATGGGTCATTCAACGGTGGTTATAGGAGGTTCTCAATCACTCCATCAGACAATCCAGATAAGGGCGGCTACCTCTTGACAGCCGAAGGCTTTAATGGTGTGGACCTCAATGTAGAAACCTATATCAATCAGGATGATGTGGATACATTGACATCGATAATCAAAGACAACAACATCTATGCCTGGGATGGCTTTGATCGATCAGATTACAATATTCTCGACGGATACAGCTTCAGTTTGAAAGTTGTCTATACAGAAAGCTCGATTATCGCCGGTGGTTACGAAAAGTTTCCGAGTAATTATAAGCAAGGTCACGCCGCCTTGTCTGCATTCCTACTCAGTCTGGTTGATTGATCGGTGATTGACCGGTGCCTTGAACCCCAGGTAAATAACCAATGAAATGAAGAATCGGTTTTTTCACGACTCAAGTAAAAACGATCTCTACCTCGAAAAGATCACCATAAGTGCGGATAGTAAACAGCCCGTCCATGGCTTCCACCAGGCTTTTAGCTATATACAGACCCAAGCCATTGCCTTCACCTTGTCGTGCCCGGTCACCGCGGATGAATTGTTCGGTCAGAGCTTCTCCATTGATGTCCAGCGGTGCTTCAGAAGTATTGCGCAGTGAGAACACCACTGAATTGGCGTTTCTGTCCGCGAAACCAGTTGCCAACCTGCTTTGTCCTCTGATATTGCCAGCAGACCCACCAACAGATAAATCCGCGAACACACGGGTACCTGGCAGGGCATACTTCATAACGTTGCTGAACAGGTTTTCCAAGACTCGCCAGAAATGCCGGCTATCCAGTTGGGTGATGATGGCTTGTTCTGGTTGGCTGATGACCAGGCTGAGGCCGCGTTCCGTGAACTGTTCGTCGAACTCTCCAGCTACCTGACCAATGATCTCAGCCAGATTGACTGTAGTAGGATCAACTTCGATATTGCCTGACCCTGCCTTAGACGCTTCCATCAGCCCATCGATCAAGGTTTTTAGACGTGCCGATTTATTATCCAATACCGCGACATATTCAGTGAGCTCATCACTTTCCACGGGAAGCGCCTTCAACAGTTCTACATAGTTGATGATAGAAGTCAAAGGGGTGCGAATATCATGGGAGACATTCGTGATCAGTTCGGCTTTGAAACGCTCGGCCAAGATCTTATCCTCATGTGCTTTTTCGTATTCCGAAGACAGTGAGAGTGTCGAACTACAGAGATAGATCAAGGCAATAAGTGAAACAGTCGAGTAGATGATCAGAAAAACACTGAGATCGAAATAACCTACCATGATTTGACTGAAGAACAACATGTTCATCAGATTCCCAACCAAAAGAACAGCCAGTGACAAACCAAAAGGTTTGTTGATCGGGTAGGTTTTAAAGACAGCGAGCCAGGCCGGTAATTGCCGGAAACGACTGTCTTTCATACAGACGACAAACTCTGCCAGGGTCAGCATGCAAGATAGATAAACTACCAAAGTGTATAACAGCAAAAGAGGTGAGGAGTAGTATTCATAATAAATCCGATCAGCAGCAACAAGACCAAACAGAACCAGACTGGCTGAAATGACAGCACTGGTGTAAAAATCCACCCGTCCCAGGAATAACCGTCTATTATCATCCATGCTTAATACAGAGATCATAACTATCAAGACGCAAATTACCGCCAGGACAATAGTCAGAGGGAACAGGTAGTCCAACCAGTAGAGAATCGAACTCCCGGTATACATAGCAAAACCCCAACTGATCTGTCGCAAGGTCGAGAGGAATGAAAAATAACCGATGACCAATGCTGAAATCAGGGCTATCCGTGACTGGATGATTCGCATCATGATAACTTCACCACCTTATATCCAAGGCCGTAAATAACTTTTAAGTATTGTGGCTCCTTGGGGTTGATCTCAATCTTTTCGCGGATATGCCGGATATGTACCGAAACAGTCTTTGGTACCTGCCAAGCTGGTTCGTCCCAGACTGCCTCATAGATTTGAGCCGATGAAAACACTCTGTCCATATTCGACATCAAAAGCCGTAAAATGTTATATTCGAGAGCGGTCAGCACCACCTCTTGCCCATCTAATGTCACTCGTTTCAATTCATCATCCATCAACAGATCACCGGTCCGGAAAGAATTGGCAGTGTTCTTTTGCACTGGAGGCCCATCAAGTCCTCCCAAACGGGCATAACGACGCAAAGCCGCCTTGACCCGAGCCAGCAGCTCCAGAGTATTAAATGGCTTGCTGATATAATCATCGCCTCCCATGTTCAAACCCAAAATCCGATCAGTGTCTTCAGTCTTTGCACTGAGAAAGATGATCGGCACATTGCTGAACTCCCGAATCTTGACTGCGGCCTGAATACCATCCAGCATCGGCATCATGACATCGAGGATTATCAGGTGGATAAGCCCGTCTGGGTCGTGCTGAGACGCCTGCAGGGTATCCAGAGCTGCTCGGCCATTTTCAGCGCAGACCACCTGATAGCCGTCTTGAACCAGGTAGGTTTTCAACACAGTCAGGATATCTTTGTCATCGTCACAGACGAGGATCTGGTAGTTCATTGTGTCCATAGGATCACTCCAATTTGGTGTTGTTGTATACACCGGTATTATCGCTGTAAAGGTTCGGATTGGCGATATGAAACACACCAGGCTGATTAATTACTCGCTGTGGACCAGGTTTGCTGCCATTGTGATTGCTGTTCTGGTTGACCATTCATTCCTCTTTCGTTCTTTGCTAATGATTGTGGCTGCTTAAAGCTAATCTCTGTAGAAGGAATGGTTAAGGTTTCTTTAAATCGAATCAAGCTTTGAAACTAGTGAAAACACATCGCCATCTGTGATTATCAGATGGCGATGTGTTTTATCGATCTATGCCTGGTAGGCTGTTAGGCAAAGGTGGTTATTCAGCTTTCAGCCGTTTCAGGCTCAACTGCAACTGCCTCAGTCACTTCGACTTCTGAGTTCTCAGCTCCAGGGTCTTCGGTTTTATCCACATTTGTTTCTGAATCTACAGCCGCGTCGCTGTCTACAGCCACAGACTCAGCTACCAGCTCCATGGTTTCTTCAGGCGGATGTTTTTCGTCATACACAAAGACCATGATGTTGGCTTTGACGTCACGATAAATCGAGACCACGGCAG
>JAITUO010000224.1 GCA_031286245.1 Coriobacteriales bacterium | reverse complement strand
GGGGAGGAAAGCGGCGGTTTCGGTATTCCAACACATGTCCGTGAACGGGATGGCCTCTTGATGGCATTGCTATTGGTAGAAATGATGGCATCCCGATCTAAGACCTTGGCTGAATTAGTCGAAGAACTACTCCAGCAGGTCGGTACTCTGGAATACGGGCGCCGTGACCTGCGCCTCAGCGAAGCACAGAAGGCTGTTTTTTTGTCCCAGCATGTCAATGTAGCCGGTACGGACTATTCGCCGTACTCTCCGTTATTCACCAGTTTGAATGAAGAGATCTTTGAGATTGAACGCGTCGACGGTATCATGATCCGCTTTGTATCCGACGCCTGGTTGCTGGCTCGTCCATCCGGCACAGAACCACTGGTGCGGGTTTATGCAGAGGCAGCGAACGATCAAAGGGTGCAGGAACTGCTGGATATCGGCTGTGCAATGGCCGAAGGTTTGCTTTAAAACGCTAACTCAACCCAGTAGCCAAGCGAATACCATGGCTACCAGTAAAGCGGGAAGCATGTTGGCGACCTTCATTTTATGGATTCCGATGATCTCGATTCCCAATGCAATGAGCATAATGCCACCCACCAGATCGATGGCAGCAATGATCGCTGGAGTAAAGAAGTCTCCAAATAGCATACCTAGCAAGGCCAGCCCACCTTGGATTATTAATATGGAGAAAACCGAGAAGCCGACTCCGATACCAAGAGCACATGCCAGGGCAATTGCAGAGATACCATCTAAAAGCGACTTTAGGTATAGAATCGAAGGATCACCTAAACCTGCTTGGATCGAGCCGAGGAAGGTCATGGCACCGACACAGAACAAGATAGTAGCGGTCATATAACCTTCAATGAAAGAGTGATTCTGGGTAGTTGGTTTTAGGTCTGTCGACTCAGAGTCTTGCCTGTCTGTCACTTGTCGCTGCCTGGTTGGCATGCGTTTTTCCAGCCAGCCACCAAAACCGGCGAGGCGTTGTTCAATGCGTAGGGCTTCTCCAACAATCGCTCCGATGACCAGTGAAAAAACCGGTACCAGCAACGCCAGGCTGCCTACTTCTGTTACTCGCAGGTCAGTGAAGCCACCAACGGTGATGATGGCTCCGAAACCGACGGTACAGGAGCCGATGGCTAAAAACACAATCTGCCGAAACCGTTCAGAGATCAAATTACCAAACAACAGCCCAATAGCCGTACCAAGCATCACAGTGACAATGTTAAGTAGAACCCCGCTCATTTATCCACCTGACCAGCTGGCTGTTGTCTAGATTTTATACATGAAATCGAAGATATCTTCGCGTTGCAAGACGATCTGCACGCCTAGCTTTTCACTGTCTACAGCCAGGCGTTCATAAAACTAAAAAAAAGTGCAGCTCCCCTCATCGATTGTGACTAGCATGGTCATCGAAAACAGCTCTCCTAAGATGGTCTGCCGGATATCGTCGATATTCGCACCGGCTTGATAAAGAGTAGTTGCGATCGTGGCAACAATGCCTTTACGATCTTTTCCCAACACGCTGAGCACAGCTTTTGTAAGCATTAAATCCTCGTGAATCTATAAACACTATTTGCCAGTATAGCCGAAATTGAATGATGAGGAATGCTGTCCATAGACAGGAGACTTGGATCTTCATAGTCTCGACAGCAATCTATTATGTGGAGAAAACCATAGCAATCGAAGCGGCGAAGCCGCAATTGTTGCGCAGCGATAAGCTGCGCGTCATTTATTGTTTGCTGTTGTAAGCCTTGCTAACACATACATGGAACCAAGACCTCAAAACACTGGAATCCATTCGGATTAGCCCTTTCTGCTTGACTTATATGAAACTGTATAGCCTATAAATTGGCAATCCTGGGAATTTTCGAGTTTCTGCCGTAAAAAGGCTCTCATGTATGGCTGTTTGACCGGTTTTGCGGGATCTGGTTTTCTCCACAGTTTAAAAGCGCTGGTAGATTAGTTGTCGCATAATTCTATAAGTGTGAAACCGATAGAGAACTATACATGAGAGCCCTTTTACGGCAGAAACTCGGAAATTCCCAGGATTTGGCCAGAAAAAGCATGGAGAGGGGTGAAGTAAGACTATTTTACGCGCGCTCCAGTAGTACCCTGACAAGATGCCCAATTCCATCAATTCGAAAATCTGTGGCCATACCAATCCCAGTGCAGTCTGCATGAATACCATTCATCGAGGGCTCACTGTGTAATAAATGACCTATCATCAACAAAGCAAGCATCATACAGGCACGATGATGTGAAACGTACAAAAACAGCTGAGGAGGAGCCCATGGGTAAGAGCCTGCAGATAGCAATATATGGCAAGGGGGGTATTGGCAAGTCGACGATCGCTGCCAATATCTCAGCGGCTTTAGCTGCCAATGGCCGTCGAGTCCTGCAAGTCGGTTGTGACCCTAAACACGACTCCACTCGCCTGCTGCTGAGGGGACAAACGCCTCCAACAGTGCTCGATTATATCCGCGATATGCCGCCGGATAACTACAGTATCGACGATATCATCATGACTGGAGAATTCGGAGTCGATTGTGCCGAAGCTGGAGGACCAGAGCCAGGCATCGGTTGTGCCGGCCGTGGCATTTTGACGACCTTTGACCTGCTTGACAAACTCGGTGTCACAGACCGTGGTTATGATGTTATTATCTACGACGTTTTAGGTGATGTGGTGTGTGGCGGGTTTGCCGTACCAATCCGCAACGAGTACTCCGACCGCGTCTATATCATCACCTCTGGTGAATTCATGTCACTTTATGCAGCCAACAACATCTTACGAGGACTGGCAAATTATGAGACTGACCGACCGCGTGTCGGCGGCATCATTTTTAATGCCAGAGGTGGTGATTATGAGGAGCAACGCGTGTTTCGCTTTGCTGAAGCCGTCTGTTTACCGATTGTTGAAACAATTCCTCGCGATGATACTTTCGCTCTCAGCGAGCGGGCTTTTCGCTGCCTGGTAGCTGAGTTTTCTGACTCTGATTTGGCAAAACACTTCTATAGCTTGGCAGAAACTGTACTGACTGGACTGTTGTATTCAGCTCGTCCTGTGACTGATGAAGAGCTGGAACTAAAGATTTTGAGTACACCGATAGCCGGCAATGGCAAGGTGTTCGAGTCCGATCTCAGGCTGGGGATTGAGGCGGTCAAAGACATCGCCAGCTCAGCCAGCGACTCCGACCCAACCAGCACCGCCAGCAACACTGCGGCTCCTACTCCCCTGCTCTCCAAATCCCTGGTTTACAAAGAGCCCTTGCATGGCTGTGCCTTTAATGGAGCTATCTCCATCACCACTCAATTAACCGATTGTGTCAGTATCGCCCATGGGCCAAAGAGTTGTGCCCATATTGCTTTTCAGGCCATTACTTCAATTTCCCGTCGCTTGTTATTGGAACGCGGCATCGTATTACCGATGCAGACAGCACCGCCGATCGTCTCCACTGACATGAGTGAGTCTGTGATGATCTTCGGTGGAGCATCGATGTTGGAACAGCGCATCCGCGATCTGCAGAAAGTTGGACCGCCAGCCATTTTTGTCATATCGACCTGTCCCAGCGGCATCATTGGAGAAGACATCTTAGCCACTGCCGCTCTTTCGACCTCGACCACCCAGGTCATCCCGATCGCCACCGATGGAAACTTGACCGGAGACCACCTGCAAGGTGTCTTTTTGGGATACCAGCATATCGCCGAAGCTTTGATTGACCGTGATGTCACCCCAGAACCAGATCTGGTAAACATTGTTGCTGAGAAAACGATCGCCGAATCGACCACCGGAAACCTCAATTTCATCAAAGAGATTCTCGAGCGGCTCGATTTGCGCTTGAATTGCCGTTTCATATGTGAAAGCTCCTATGAACAGATACGCGGTTTCATGCGGGCACCGATCAATCTCTTAGCCAATGGAGACTACATGGGTACTGCCCTACGTGATTATCTAGAGCAGAGTTTTGGCGCTCATTTCTTTGAAAAGGCCTTCCCGATAGGTTTCGCGGATAGCAGCGAGTGGGTGCGAAACCTGGCAGCTCTATATAACCGTCCTGAAGCTGCAGAACTGATTATCGAAGATTATGCAAAGCGCTACCAGGCAATGGTAAACCGTTTACGGCCTCAGTTATCTGGACGACGCTTGATGGTAATCACATTCAACCATGACATCGACTGGATTTTATCCACAGCAATCGACGTTGGCATGGAGATCGGATTTGTTGGCATCCTGAATTATTCTCAAGACCATGGGTTTAATACTGAGTATTCCGATCAGATTGGTGAATTGAACACAAATCTCGACTATACAGCTATGACCCGGCTTGACGATGTCATGCGCATCCAGCCGGATGTGTTGATCGGTAATTACCTTCCGAGTGGCAGCTTGAAAGTCCCGGTCACCGATACCATCCAGCTCTGCCCGGATGTAGGATTTCTGGCTGGAATTCAAATGTCAGCACGTTGGGCGGAGATGCTGCGCCTCAACATTGGCGAAGGATGGAGGCAAGATGCCGATCTATACCGCAAGTACCATTCCTGACTCTTTGACCGGAGCGATCTTTGCCATCGAAGGGGTGGCGGATGCTGCAGTGGTCTTAAACGGCCCGACTGGTTGCAAGTTCTACCATAGTGCGATCTCTGACAGCCAATTCCCACGCAACGTTGACTATGACCCCTTGAGTTTTGCTGACCGTTGCTTTTTTGGTCAACCTCGCGTACCAGCGACTTATCTGGACTCTGACGACTACATTTTCGGTAGCCAGGTCAAGTTGGCTGAGGTTTTATCGGCGGTGGCGACTCGCGGTTATGGTCTGATTGTTGTTATCAACTCACCTGGCGCTGCATTGATCGGTGACGATCTAAAGCGGTTGTTAGCCGATACCATAAAGGATACTCCCTACTTCGCAATCGAGAGTACCGGTTTTTCGGGAGACTTCGGAGTTGGCTTCCAGACAGCCGTAAACCGGATGCTGGATGAGCTGGCTCTGCCGGAAGCTCCCCGCGATCTGAAGTCTGTGAACCTGCTGGGCATCAGCTTGAACCAGAAGTATTTCGAAAACAACTATGCCACTTTACGTGAGTTGTTGGCATTATGTGGCATCCAAGTCATCAGTGCTTTTGGCGCAACCGACAGCTTACATACAATCACCCAGTCACGCAAAGCCGCTTTAAACGTAGTCGTCTGCCCGGAAAGTGGCCTTAGCACTGCGCGAAAACTGAAACATGACTGGGGCACTGACTACCTGTTACCAGACCAGGGACAGCCGATTGGGTTTATCTCGACCACAGCTTTCATCGAGCAGGTCTGTTTGGCTTTAGACGCTGACCCCCAGCCAGCCATTTCTGAAGTTGAGAGGGCCCGGAGTTTTGCCTATCTGCATTTATCCCGTTATTCATCATTGTTGGGCTTGCCTCAAGGTGCTTACTATTCAATCCGCGCCCAGGCTTCTGCTGCCTACCCTCTGGCTTTATGGCTTTCTGGCTACCTCGGTATGATCCCAGCGGCTATCGAAGTGATTGAGGGAGAGGATGGTGGTCTGGCCGGCCGATTGACTGATTACCTGGCTACGATTGAGAGTACTGAAGTTGTGGATAAACCCGTTGCAGAGACACCGACCGAGATCATCTTCGCTGATGGCGACACCATCACAGCCAGTCGGCTGGTCGGTCAACGGGCAGCCTGCATCGAGATCGGCTACCCGGCATTGAGTTATTTAGACATCACCCGCAAGCAACTGTACGGCCCGGAAGGTAGTTTGTTCCTGCTCGAACAGATCATGAACGGACTGCGGTATGTCTAGATAGCAACTGGATTTCTTCATCTGTCAGATACCGCCAACTACCCTCGGGTAGATCACCAAGTTGTAGCGGCCCAAAGGCCAATCTCGAAAGAGCCAGGACTGGATGACCGACAAAGGCAAACATCCTTTTCACCTGTCTTTTACGGCCTTCAGTGATAGTGCAATAAACCTCTGTTTGCCATGTGGAGAAACCCGTGCCTTTGCTCAGGCGTAACTTCTCTTTGGCTGATAAAGGCTTCTCGGTGACCGATCCGATTTCTATCAAAGCCGGTAAGGTTAAGCCGTCGTTTAGCTCTACTCCTTTACGTAAAAGGTCGGCAGTGTTTTCATCCACAATACCATCTGCTAATACTTTATAGCGCTTCGGTACCGCATTGCGAGGGTGTAGGAGACTGTGCGCCAAGTCTCCATCAGTCATGCAGAGCAATAGTCCGGTGGTATCAAAGTCCAGACGCCCCACCGGGAACAGCCCCGGTATCGCTTCGGTTGGTATCAGATCTCGCACCGTTGGTCGACCTTGGGGATCATCCATGGTGGTCAGATAGCCAGCAGGTTTGTTCAGCATCAGATAGACCGGTTTGACAATGGATTCCACCAAACGGTCATCGATGCGGATCTCATCGACAGCCGGAAAGACTTTCATACCAAAAACTGTGGCTACCACACCGTTTACGGTTACCCGGCCGGCTGTCATCAGGTTTTCTGAGCCGCGGCGTGAAGCGATTCCAGCTCGTGCCAGGAATTTCTGTAAGCGGATAGGTTTGTGCTCTGTCATGCTTTTAGTTTGTGCTACGTCATGCTTTTATTGAGACCAGTCTATCTGCTTATTAATCAACGAGACCGATGTCTTCATCATCGATGAAATACGGCAGCTCGCGCTTGATGTCCTCTGTCTCATCATCATCAGCACCGGCAGATGATAGACGGGCTTTGATGAACTCTCGACTGGCTTCATCGGGAGCGAAATCTGCCAAGGCAGGCAAGTCTTTTAGACTCTTCAAACCGAACTTCTCCAAAAATGTCCGTGTCGTGGCATACAGGATTGGTGCCCCGGGTGCAGCATCTCGGCCTGCTTCACGAACCAGTCCCTTCTCCACTAAAGAAGAGATGACAGCTTCAGAGTTAACCCCACGGATACCATTGACCATCTGGCGGGTGCATGGTTGGTGATAAGCGATGACTGCCAAAGCCTCCAAAGCAGCCTGCGACAAAGCACGGGGATCCCAGCTGATCACATAGTTCGCGATCAGCTCATGGAAGGCCGGATGGGAATACAACCGCCAGCCTCCGGCAACCTCGCGTAACTGGATGCCACGTTCCTCCTCTTCCAGGCGGATAGCCAGGTTGCTTAAAGCAGAATCGACGTCAGTTGGGCTCCGTTCCAGGATTCGAGCCAGCGCAGCCGCACTGACTGGTTCGTCTGAAACGAACAGCATGGCTTCAACGGCAGCTTCCAGATTATCGGCTAGATTGTTATCGCCAGCCAGGCTAGTGTCCTGATCGCTCATGCATCCTCCTGGATTACTCATCATGCTCAGAGGTTAGCCGTCTAACCTTTGAGGCTCGCTATCATCGACTACTTCGATTTGCTCCAGGTACCCGTCAATCGGAGATGCACTGGGTTGTGGCACTGCCGGAGCCCAATCTTCCTCATCAAGCAGAGATATCAGGATATCAGCCCAGTTATCCCCTTGTTCGATATCGATTATGCCACGATGATACAATTCCAGCAGGCTTAAGAGGCCGACGACCACCAGACGCGGATAAGGTTGGCCTTTTAACATCTGGCTAAAGCTGAGGTTACGCTTTTTCGCCAATCGGGCCATCATCAGATCGATGACGTTTTCCAGAGCCAATGGCTTGGAGACGATATGTTCGGCTTCCAGCAAGAAGACCTCGCGGCGAGCAGCCAGATCAGCACAGATGACTGCCAGTGAATGCAATGTGACACCTTCCAGGTAGTCTGGTAAAAGCTCGATGAACTCACTCTCTAGCCCGACTTCGCGGGCATGCATTCGACCTTCAGCTTCCAACCGGGCATTCAAAGCAGCAGCGGCGTTTTTAAATTGCTTGTATGCTAATAACCGGCTGATCAGGAGATCTCGAGCTTCGGCTGGTGTATAGTCATCCAAGCTATCCTCAATAGCATCAGTGGGATCGGGCAACAGGGCATCAGTTTTGATCGACAACAGTGTCGAAGCGACTACCAAAAAGTCACTGGCGACATCCATGTCCAGCTCCCTAATAGTATCGATATGGGCTAGATACTGGTCAGCTACATCTGCTACCGAGAGACGGCCTATGTCCAGCTTCTGATCACTGACCAACGACAGTAGCAATTCAAAAGGCCCCTCAAAGGACTCTATACTGACTCGGTATGACACGATATCGACTAACTCACCTCGACAACCTCAATGCCTGTGATCAGATACTCATGAAAAATAGTCGATCTTCATAGCCGACCGTACCTCAGCCAGTGTGGCTTCTGCTACCTCGTTGGCCCTGGCGGTGCCTTGACGCAACACCTCATAGACGTAACCAGGATCTTTCTGTAATTCCAAACGTCGCTCGCGGATTGGAGCAAACTGTTCATTCAAGACTTCAAAGAGATAGTCCTTGACAGCGATATCTCCCAACCCACCAAGCGAGTAGTGCTCTTTCATCCGATTGACCTCGGGCTTATCCACAGCAAAAACATCCAGGTAAGTGAAGACGGTGTTACCTTCGACATGCCCGGGATCCTGAACTCGTAGATGTGTGGGATCGGTATACATCTGGCGTACCTTGGCTCGCATTGTTGCCTCATCATCAGCCAGGTAAATTGCATTACCCAGTGACTTGCTCATTTTAGAATCGTTTCCAGTAATGCCAGGCAGGCGTTGTTCAGCATCGTTTTCGGGGATCATGGCTTCCGGCTCTCTGAGCACCTCGCCATAATAGCTATTGAAGCTGCGCACGATCTCACGGGTCTGTTCAATCATCGGCAGCTGGTCGACGCCGACTGGTACTACATCAGCCTTGCAGAACGTGATATCGGCAGCCTGGCTGACTGGGTAGCACAAAAATCCAGCCGGGATAGATGCTCCGAAACCTTTTTGGGCTATCTCGGTCTTCACGGTGGGGTTGCGCTCTAGACGGGCCAATGTGACCAGATTCAGGAAATAAACTGTCAATTCCGGCAATGCTGGGATCAGAGACTGGATAAAGATCGTGGTCTTTTGGGGGTCAAGACCTACT
>JAITUO010000223.1 GCA_031286245.1 Coriobacteriales bacterium | reverse complement strand
GCTGTCGAGTCTTTCTTGCGCTGTCGCTCTCACGCTGGCCTTAGGCTCCCGACTGCCGAACACTCGTTTACCGGGCAGGATTAAACCGGGGCGTACTGACAGCAGCTGGCCGGTCAACTTGAGCAGACTCATACTGCGGCCAGGATCCCCCATATCCAGTAGAGCTGCAGCCAGGGCGCTGAAACGCTCAAACAAACGCTCCTGGTCGCTCATATCCCAACGCTCGCCTTCCCGCTCGCAGAGCAGCAGAGCGGTAAGCAGTGAGTCGCTCAAATCGGTTGGCAGTTCGTCTGTGGTCTCGAAGGCAAGATTTTGGGTATCCAGTTCTAACGACGGGCATAACACAGCCAATTGCTCTGCGGTCGAATCAGCAATATCGAATCCCAAGGCACGCAAGTCATCAATCTTACCCTGTCCAATAATCAGAACCAGGGCCGCCAGACTGCGCAATTGGCCAGGTATCTGTGACGAGTTTATGACATTCAGCATGCTCTGCCTCCTATGCTGACTACCAGTCTTTCAGCTGTTACCAGCGCTTCACTGGTTGTCGCGAAGGCTTTCGACGACTGATGAAGACCAGACTGGCCCCCAGCATCAGCATCCCTACCACGATACCGGCTGACCAGGCTCCCAGGTCATCGCCAGTCCTGGGCAAAGTGTAAGAAGCCGGATGCGGGTAACTGACCTGGGTGTTTTTCTGCAGTGGAACAAAAGGATCCGTGGCAACCATAAATGGTTCGATGACTTTGGTGGTCACTTCATCATAGGCCTGATCAGTCAGCACCAGATTGCGGGCCTGGTAAGCAGTAACCGAGCTGCTGATGGTGTCCGGTGGCAACATGCCGACTGGGCAAGCTACCAGATAGGTTGCCGGCAACAGGCCAGCTGCCTCGGCTGCTTTTTGTGAATAGAACCGATCAATCTCGTTTGGTGTCCAGTCTATAGCAGACGAAAACGCAGAGGCATCCTGTCCGGTTTCCTTGATGCCATTGATTGGCCCATTGGCATTCGTGAAGCCAATTTCAACACTACCATACTCGAACCGCAGGGCGGTGATGTATTCCCCATCAGCCAGTCCAAGGCCCTTTACACTGAGGCGCTTACTGGCTGTTGTTGGTATACCAGCCTGCCATAGTTGCCAACCGGTCGATGGCCAGACCTGCTGCTTATTGGGGTTGTTAGGATTGTCAGGATTAGTATCCAAGGCACTGACATCAGAATAGTTCATGCTGAAATCTGTCCGGTTGGTCTGATACCAGAGATTGAATAAACCGTCACTGTCGCCCCAGGTGACTGGCGTGAAAACCTCAACGATCCGGACCTGACCTGCAGCGACATTCTCTAAAGGATCGATAATCGTCAGTTCATCGACACGGACATTTGCAGTCGAACGGAAGTACAGGTCGTAGTGGTACAGCTCCTGGCCTATATTGTCGATTTTCAGATAATCCAGTTCATCAGTGCTGAAGGCAGCTGATGTCTGCTTAACCGTGTCTTTATATACTTCGACACCTATCTGAATGCGTTCATCTTTGAAAACCTGCAAACTGGGAGTATTGTCACGGTCGATCGTCACAAAACAAGGCTGGCCGCCACTCTCCTCATAACTCTTGTATTCCGGATGAGGACAACTCTCAACGACTTGATAATAACCGTATGGTAGTTCGATGAAGTTAAGTAGACCGGACGAATCGGTTATTTGAACATCGACTTTGATCCAGGCGGGATCGTGAGCGGTGATCTGAGCAGTGTCAGTTACGACACGGCCATCAACAATGCTCACCGGGTAGGAAAAGAGTGTAAACTCGGTGTTTGTAATCGGTTGATCGGTATCGGCATCGAGTTTCAGCACGGGGATCTGATCGGTCTTCCTGATCGCGATGAAAAACCCCATCTCCTGTCCACGTTCGCTGTAGGCATAGATCGGTTCATAACCGAACTGGGCTGAGCCGAAATAGAGATGATACATAAAGCCATCTAAATACATGAAATCTTCGATATAGTACATGACCACCTCACGGACATTGTCACCGTTTGGGCAAGGCGCTGTCATCCCCGGTTCCATGCAGTGGATCGTCTTGTTGTTGGCGAATATAGCATTATCAAAAGTATCGCCGCTGACTCCGTACATCCATTCGTCGCCGAAATAGCCAGAGATGATTGATACGGTGTTGTATTGTTCTGTGAAACCATTGTCAAAGATGTATTTCCACTCGACACCTCGAAAACCAAACAGACCGGGAATCTCAATTGACCAATCATAGGCTGGGGGGAACAGCTCGACTAAAGCAACAATCTGCATTGGGGCGACCGTTTCAGCGACAGCAGATCTGCTTTGTGGCATAAGGCCATTCTTATCAGATAGGATTGGTGGTATTAATACGAGCTGATTTTCAGGACCGTCGGTAGCAGTTATTTCATTTGGCTCCCCAATGTCATTCTCCTCTGATTCCTCTACTTCTGTGGATAAACCTGCTTCCGCTTCATCTGCTTCGGATTCGGCTGCTGGGTCTTCTTCTACAAGCTCGTCTGCCTCCTCAATAACTAACAAGTCACT
>JAITUO010000096.1 GCA_031286245.1 Coriobacteriales bacterium | reverse complement strand
AACCAGGGTCGCACTGTAGATTTTTAAGTATGCCTGTAGATAAAATCGACCAGGTCATGAACAGCGCGTGGTTTGCTGATCATGTCAATGCTTTCCCGCATGATTCTGACTCGTCCAGGATTATCAAACAACATCGACACTGCTTCATCGATCGGCAGTGTGCGAGTGACGCGGATTGCAGCACCAGTGTTCATTAAGAATTCGGTATTACGTTCTTCTTGCCCAGGTATCGGCGAAACCAGGATCATCGGCAGACGTTTGGCCAGGGCTTCGCTGACCGTCAAACCACCAGGCTTGGTGATGATGCAGTCTACAGCGTCCATCAACAAATCGATTTGGTCAGAGTAGCCATACACCAACAGGCGATCGCTCCTGGATTGACCTCCATTCAACTCAATAAGGGTCTCAAAAAGCTTTTGATTATTGCCACAGACCGCTACCACAAAAAGTTTCCTGGTCAACACCAACAGTTCCTCGATGACCTTTTCGATCTTCCCGTACCCCATACTGCCAGCCATCACCAATACCATTGGCAGATCTTGAGGCAAGCTGAGCTGTTCTCGAGCTGTAGATTTGTTGATCGATATGGCAAATTTGCTTTTGATGGGGATGCCGATTGGCAACAGCCGTTCGATTGAAATGCCTCGACTGATAGCGCGGTGTCTGAGCATTTCACCAGCAATCACTACATAGTCAATCTCTGGACAGGCTTCCCAGTAGGGTAGGATTGTGAAATCAGTGATGATGCCTATTGTCAGAGCAGCGATTTTTTTCCGCGTGATCAGACCATTGACGATCTGGGCGGCCAGAGGGTGGGTACAGATTATGCAATCCGGGTCATAACTGTCTGTGAAGCGTTCGAAACGCATGGCACAAAGCATATTGACCAAAGTGACAGGATCCAATTTGTCAAGGGGTGTTTTTTGTCGGTTTTCCAGAAAGCTATACAATGCTCGATAACTGACTGAGACTCGTTCTGTAGATAGCGTATAGCCTTTGTCGATGGCTGTATGGATGAACTTATTCAAGTACTCATAGATATCCAGTACTGTCGTTGTCGCTCCCCGCGATTCCAATTCACCGGAAATTGCCTGGGCGGCTGCCAGATGTCCTCCTCCAGCTGTAACAGATAAGACCAGTGCTTTCATTATCATGCCTCTCATTGCCTTGTTTATCGACAGCATATTGTATCGGATAGCTTGATTGTATATTGGCATGGAAAGGTATCGTGAGGATGGTGTGCAATCTAAAGCGAAAACAGTGATAATCAGAAGCTTGCTTGAACCAGATAAAAACATGGCATCGGAAATTGGCAGAGTATTAGCAATATGGCAACAGTCCAATAACAAAACTTGATATATAGCCACTTAGATTTTATTATTAGCCAACGCATTGATAATTGCACTAAGATCATGTGCATTAACCCACTCCACAGAAAGGGATGATTCTTTATGGCAAAGATTCTAGGTATTGACCTGGGAACCACAAACTCCGCAATGGCTATCATGGAAGGTGGCGAACCGACTATCATCGTCAACGCTGAAGGCGATCGGACGACACCAAGTGTCGTTGGTTTTCGCAAAGATGGCGAACGAGTGGTAGGTAAGGCTGCCAAGAACCAGGCAGTCACCAATCCTGAGAACACTGTGTCATCGATCAAACGATTCATCGGGCGGGAATATAAAGAAACCGCCAGTGAACGCGACACGATTTCGTATAACGTACATGCTGGTAAAGACGGCCGTGTAATGGTGGACATCGATGGCAAGGACTTTACTCCGGAAGAGATATCGGCAATGGTCTTACAGAAACTGAAGACTGATGCAGAGAAGTACACCGGCACAACCATCTCCAAGGCGATCGTCACCGTACCGGCTTATTTCAACGACTCGCAACGCCAGGCAACCAAGGATGCCGGTCGGATTGCCGGACTGGAAGTTGAGCGTATTATTAACGAGCCGACGGCTGCTGCTTTGGCATATGGTTTGGATAAAGTCAACAGTGATGAGAAAATTTTGGTCTTTGACCTGGGTGGTGGCACTTTTGATGTGTCCGTACTGGAGATTTCCGAAGGCGTATTCGAAGTGCTTTCGACCTCTGGCGATAACCACTTAGGCGGCGACGATTGGGATCAACGGATCATTAATTGGCTGGCTGATAAGTTCAGCGCTGACAACGGTATCGATCTGAGAGCTGACAAGATGGCTTTGCAGCGTTTGAAGGAGGCTGCGGAGAAGGCCAAGATGGAGCTCTCCTCCACACAACAGACTAATATCAACTTGCCGTTTATTTCTGCAGACGCCAATGGCCCCAAGCATTTGGACTACTCACTGACCCGCGCAGAGTTTGAGCGTATTACCGATGACCTGCTACAGCGTTGCCGGAAACCGGTCGAGACCGCTCTGCGGGATGCTGGCTTGAAAGTCGGCGAAGTCGCTGAAGTACTGCTGGTTGGAGGTTCAACCCGGATGCCAGCTGTTCAGGAACTAGTGAAAAAGATAACTGGCAAAGAGCCTAATATGAGTGTTAATCCAGATGAAGTCGTGGCACTCGGCGCCTCTATTCAAGGTGGTGTATTAGCTGGCGATGTCGAAGGCATTTTGCTGCTCGATGTCACTCCACTGTCGCTGGGAGTCGAGACTATGGGTGGCGTGATGACGCGTATGATCGAGCGTAACACGACGATCCCCACCCGCAAAACCGAGCTTTACTCCACAGCCTCGGACGGACAGACCTCAGTGGAGATCCATGTCCTCCAAGGTGAGCGGGAGATGGCTGCTGGTAATAAGACACTCGGCAAATTCCATTTGACCGATATCCCGCCAGCTCCACGCGGCATCCCGCAGATCGAGGTGACTTTCGATATTGATGCCAATGGTATCGTCAATGTTTCGGCAAAAGACAAAGGCACTGGACGCGAGCAGAAGATCACTATCTCTGGCTCAACTGCTTTATCGGACGATGAAGTCGATCGGATGGTCAAGGATGCTGAGTCCCATGCCGAAGAGGATGCTCAGCGTAAAGCCGAGGTCGAGATTCGGAACAATGCTGACAGCATGTCTTATGCTACCGAGAAGACCTTGACTGAGCTTGGTGACAAAGTACCTGAGGATACCAAGTCTGCTGTCAGTCAGGCAATTGAGGAACTCAAGCAAGCTCTCGAAGGCCAGGATGTTGAAGCCATCAAAGCTAAGACTGAGGCTTTGCAGCAAGCCAGTTATAAACTAGCTGAGATCGTTTATGCTGACACTCAATCCGCCTCTAATGAGAGCAGTGCTGAGGAAGTCAATGCTGACTCTTCAGACAATGGCTCAGATGTGATCGATGCCGAATACGAAGTCGTTGACAGTGATGACGAGTAACCTCGATCTATTTCGATAATTAAATGGGATGGTATATCCATGGATAGAGCAAAAAGACCAAAACCGTCTGAGTTTTATAAAGGGTTTGACAGGTCATCCGGAGCTGGGAAGTTTTCTGGGGCACCTGTCAATGACCCTGGCAGATATCCGGCGGATCGAGATAACGCAAATGGCGGTGAGCCAGCAAGAGTAGTCAACAACGAACAACCTGGTGCTGCTGATAATGAGCAGACTCTCGAGGCATCTGACGATCAAGTAGTCGAACCTGTCGATCAGTTGACTGCAACGCAGGCTGAGTTGGCTGCCATGCAAGACCGTTACGTGCGACTGCAAGCCGAATGGGAGAACTATCGCAAGCGAACAGCAGCAGAACGAAACACTGAACGCAAGACAGCAGCCGCTCACCTGGTTGAGAAGTTACTACCGGTGATCGATGATTTGGAAAGAGCTGTCGAGCATACTGAGAACACCAGTGTTGAAGCCTTAGCTGAGGGCCTGCAGGCAGTTTTATCCAAACTGAACAGCATTTTAGCCTACGAAGGATTAAAAGCAGTCGATCCTACCGGCCAGGCTTTCGACCTCAACCTGCATCATGCCATCGGTCGGGTAGAAGACAGTTCGATTGACGATGAGACAGTCACCCAGGTTTACCAGAAAGGTTACTTAATAGGGGAGAAGGTGCTGCGTACAGCCATGGTGGTAGTCTCCAGCGGAGGCCCACAACGCTCTCCTGATACTCCAGTCAGCCATTTAAAAGTCGATGGCCAACCTGAAACCGATAGCCAACCCGGTGCTGATAGCCAACCCGGTGCTGATAACCAGACTGGTGCTGATAAGCAGACCGGTGCTTCTGGCAGGCACCAGTAGAAACAATTAAGGAGGTGTGAGGCATTTATGGCGGATCAGACCTATTACCAATTACTCGGCGTGAAGCAAGATGCCTCCACCGATGAGATAAAAAGGGCATTCAAGAAACTGGCGCGTAAGCACCATCCGGATGCCGGAGGCGACGAGACGGTTTTCAAAGAAATATCCAATGCATTTGACGTCTTGTCAGATAAGGACAAACGAGCCGAATACGATGATATGCTGCGCTACGGTGCCTTCTTTTCTGGCGGTGGAGCTCATGGTTATCGAACGGGAGCCGGAGGCGCTTATGGGCCGAATACCGGCAATTGGCGGACTGTGATCAACGATTTCGGCAACCTGGGAGATATGTTCGGCAGGATTCGTTCAGGAGAAGGCGTGTTTGGTACAAACTGGGATTTTCCTGGCCAACCAGCCAAAGGCCGTGATACCCAAGTCAGTTTGGATATCAGTTTTGCAGAGGCTTTCAATGGTGGAGAAAAACGTGTGACCATCCGATCCGGTGATGGAAAGGAACAGGTCATCGATGTCAAAATCCCCGCCGGTGCTGTTGATGGTGGCAAATTGCGCTTTAAGGGTAAAGGTTATCCTGGCAATGACGGAGGTGAACCAGGTGATCTGGTGATTGTCACTCGTATAAAAAAGCACTCATTATATCGGCGTAAAGGCGCTGATGTTTTGATGACTCTACCGGTTTCAATCAGCGAGGCAGCTTTAGGTGCACAGGTCGTCGTGCCAACACCAGATGGGTCAATGGTAAGGTTGCGAATACCTGCCGGTACTGTCAGTGGCAAAGTATTGCTGGTGCGCGGCAAGGGAGCACCACGAGTCAAAGGTGAAGGCTTTGGCGACTTGAAGGTCGAGGTCTTGCTGACTCTGCCCAGCCAATTGAATCCAGAACAGATAATGGCTTTAGAGGCATTTGCCAAAGCTAGTGGTGACCTGGCGGCAGACATCCGTCCCGAAATAGCGGCTGCAACGAGCGCCGCAACCAACGCCAACACTACAGCAAAAAACATTATCGATGAGACGCAGGTAGCCGATAAAACAAGACCAGGGGCTTATCCACATGAAAACGACACCTCAGAAAGTGAGCATCTACGATGAATGATCGCAACCGACCGCTGTTTATGATCAGTGTGGCCGCCGAGCTTTCTGGCCTGCATCCTCAGACCTTGCGCATCTATGAAACCAAAGGCCTGGTTACTCCACAACGCTCGTCTGGTAATACCCGGCTGTACTCTCAGTCTGATATCGATCGTCTGGAGTTGGTCGGACAGCTGACGAGTGAAGGTATCAACCTGGCTGGAGTGCTGCGGATCATCGATCTGCAACGGCGAGTCGATGAGCAGGATGAGGACAATGAGCGTCTGCGTCGCCAGCTCAACAAGTTAGAGAAGCTGGTGCATGAATATGAGATCCGCTCCAGGATTACTGCTTTAGCCAAGATCACTCCGCAGGCAATCCGCGTTGCGGACAGCGAATAGGAGAACCATGCGTTTAGACAGCCCGACAACGGACAGCGAATAGGAGAACCATGCGTTTAGACAGGCTTTCGATATCTGCCCAGGAGGCTTTCCAGCAGGCCCTGGGAACAGCTGCCGACCTCGGCAGTACAATGCTGGAACCAGAGCATCTGCTGAAGGCAATGCTGGATTCCCGGGAAGGCAACCTGACCAGCATCATCGAACGGGTCGGAGCATCACCGGCAGCTCTGGCGGCATCACTGGATGACGAGTTGGCTAAGGCTCCCAAAGCAACAAGTGGTAATGTCTTAGGTATGCCGGTGCCGTCACCACGCTTTGCTGCAGCCATTGAAGCTGCGGAGAAGGCCGCGACTCGTCTGGGCGACAGTTTCACGACTACCGAGCATATCTTGATCGCTTTAGCCGACGACAAAGGAGTTGCCGGCAAGGTAATGTCGTTGGGTGGGGTGACCTCAGCCCGCCTGGAACAGGTCTACAGCGAACTGCGCGGCGACACCCGGGTCACTGAGCAGGATGCCAAGACCCAGTTTGAGGCTTTGGAGCGCTACGGGCGTAACCTCACCGAAGCTGCTCGTGCCGGTAAGCTGGATCCGGTGATTGGACGTGCTGAAGAGATCCGTCGCACCATACAGGTACTGTCGCGACGCACCAAGAACAATCCTTGCCTGATCGGTGAACCGGGAACCGGTAAAACAGCTATCGTCGAAGGGTTGGCCCAGCGGATTGTTGCCGGTGACGTACCTTCCTCACTGGCTGACCGGGATATCGTGGCTTTGGATCTGGCAGCCATGCTGGCAGGTGCCAAGTATCGCGGCGAGTTTGAAGATCGTTTCAAGGCGGTGCTGCGTGAAGTCGAGCATTCCGAGGGACGTGTGATTCTATTCATCGATGAACTGCATACGATAGTGGGTGCCGGAGCTGGTTCAGAAGGTTCTCTGGATGCCGGAAATATGCTGAAGCCAGCCTTGTCGCGTGGCGAGCTGCATGCCATCGGAGCCACAACCTT
>JAITUO010000074.1 GCA_031286245.1 Coriobacteriales bacterium | reverse complement strand
CTACCCGATCACACAATTTTTCAACTAAAGAGAATATATGTGTGGATAAAATAATCGTCTTACCTTCATCCCGTAATTCCTGTAAATAGTCAGTAACCACTCGGGCAGTAATGACATCCAACCCGTTGGTCGGCTCGTCAAAAATGATGATGTCTGGTGCATGGACAATAGAGATGGCTAATGATGCCTTCTGCTTCATACCGCTGGATAAATTGGACACTTTAACTGCAGCAAATTCGTCGATGCCAAAACGAGCAAACATCTCTTGTTTACGCTGGACAGCCGCCTGCGGATTGACCTTATGCAGGTTGGAGAAGAAGTCATAGAGATAGTCTGGGGTGAAGAACTCCTCAAGCTTTAACTCGCTGGTTAAAAATCCGATGACTGACCGGACTTTCTCTGGTTGACTGACAATACTATAGCCATCCACCCAGGCATCACCAGCTTCCGGTTTGATCAGAGTCGCCAGCATTCGCAGTGTAGTGGTTTTGCCGGCACCATTCGGACCAAGCAGCCCAAATATCTCACCACGTTGTGCAGTGAACGAGAGGTTGTCGACCGCTACCCGGATAGCTTGCTGAGTTTTTTCTATTTTTTGTTGCTTAGATGAGAGTTTAAAAGTCTTACGCAGGTTCTCAACGCGTACTAGGTCACTCAATTGTGATACGCCTCCCAGTGAAATATTCCGCCTGTTGGAAAAGAGTTTTCATACGGATTGTCTACCGATAATATTCTATCTGAAAACAAGCTTGAGTTGCCAATCAAGCTGTCGATTGGATAGCTGATTGATTGCTGTATACATCGATTACTAGCCCATTGTCCTGCGGTTTTATCCAGATTCTTCGTAGTTTTGCAGTGCAAAGTGACAGTTTTTACCGCTCGATCCATGGAAAAACATGATGTTTGCACATTTCCAACTTATATTTAGAGTAGATATGGCTTATACTGTCATATCTGGGTCAAGATAATGGGCAATGTGCTGAGGGGGCATGATAAAAACAGTTTCTCATCCGACATTATGCACTCAATCTGCCGTGTTTATCACACTCAGAATGACCTGCACTGATTGTAATCGGTGCTCTTTCACGTTCTAGGAGGTGTATTGATGGTAAGAAAGCGATCCGGCCTAGCACCTGGATCTGCGACACCAAACACTGCCATCGAGTCTGAGGTTGCCTTGCAGATACAGTCTGGCAACATTGGCAAACTCGAAGGCCTGCTGGCTGAGCGTGGTATCAGCCGGCGCCGTTTTCTGGAATTCAGTGGAGCAATTGCTATAGCTTTAGGGCTATCAGAAGTATTTGCCCCTCTGGTCCAGGAAGCTCTTGCCGATGGCATCATCGGCAAAACTGAGGGGAAATTAGCACCTGTTATCTGGTTAGAATTGGCTTCTTGCACTGGCTGTACCGAATCCTTTGCCCAAGGCTCAAGCCCAGATGTAGCAACTGTGGTATTGGAATTAATCTCACTGAATTATAGTGAGACCCTCTCAGCTGGTGCCGGGCACTCGTTGGAACAGGCCAAAGATGAGACAATCGAAGCTGGTGGCTATATCGTAGTCATCGAAGGCGCTCTGATGGAAGGCTGGGATGGTAATGCTTTGCGTATCGCTAATGAGAAGGGTACCGATATCGTCAAGCATGCCGTTTCGAATGCTATGGCGATTGTCTGTGCTGGCAGTTGTTCGGTCGATGGTGGTTGGCAGGCTGCCAAGCCGAATCCCGGTGGTGCAATTGGTATCCAGAATTATCTGAACAAAGCTTTAGCTGCTGGTGAGATCGATCATATACCGCCTTTGATCAACGTACCTACCTGCCCGTCTAACCCCGAACATCTGGTGGCAGTATTGGTTGATGTTTTATTACTGGAAGCCCTACCGGAGTTAGACCGTTTCAACAAACCGACAGCCATGTTCGGACAGTATGTCCATGACAATTGTCCAAGACGCGGGCATTTCGAGAATGGTGAGTTTGTTTATCAGTTCGGCTCGGAGGAAGAGAAGAAAGGCTACTGCCTTTATCCAATGGGCTGCAAGGGCCCACAGACCAAGAATAATTGCCCCATCGTACGCTGGAATCGTCGAGTCAGCTGGTGCGTTGAGTCCGGAGCACCTTGCATCGGGTGTTCCGTCAGTGACCCAACTACTACCAAGAACAACTGGGTCGACTCGAACTCCCCGTTCTTAAAAAGATTCCGTAGCATTAATATCGCCGGTTTTGTGCTCCAGCCTGTCACTGTGGCTGCAGCAGCCGGAGGGCTGGTGCTGGGCGCCTTAGCCATCCATGGCATCGGTATGAAGCTAACCGGCCGTCTGGCTGGCGGAGCGGATTTTGAAAAAGAGAGAACTTGGGATCTCAAGCATCCTGAGAATGCTGTCAGCACTACATTTAAAGATGTCGCTTATGGAGGCATTGCTAAAACAGAATCTGAAGCGGAAGCCGACGCAACTGAGATTGACGCGGCTGGAATTGATTCGGATGCCAATGCAATCGATGCCTCGATAGACAGCACTGAAGGAGGCGAGTAAATATGGCAACTGGTAGAAAACCGACCGGTGCTGCGATTATCGATCCGGTCAACCGCATTGAAGGCCACCTGCGTATTGATATGCAAGTACAGAACGGTTTCGTTGAAGACGTCTGGATCACTGGTGGCCTTTTCCGTGGTATGGAGCTAGTACTCGAAAACCGACATGCAGCTGACGCTGCTTATATCACCCAGCGTATCTGTGGAGTCTGTCCGGTCAGCCATGCTCATACCGCCGCAATAGCCGGCGAGAAAAGTTATGGAATAGCCATCCCCAACGGTGCCCGAATTATCCGCAATATCGTCGAAGGTGCCCAATTCCTGCACTCGCACATTTTGTGGTTTTATAACCTGGCCGCTTTAGACTATGTTAATCCTCTAAACGCCTTGAAGGCTGATATCCCTGAAACCGTCAAACTGGCAGAAGCAGCTGGTACCACCGGAGCTGACTTTGCTAATCTGAAACGGCGTTTGCGGGAGTTCGCTGACAACGGCCAACTCTCGATATTTTCTGGCAACTGGTTTGACACAATTGAGCACGATGGCAGCAGCGCATACAAACTGCCTCCGGAACTTGACTTGATTGCCACGCAGCATTACCTGGAAGCACTGGAAATGCAAGCCACAGCTTCTGAGATCTCTGGCATCATCGGTGGCAAAATGCCGCACATTATGACGATCCTACCAGGCGGTATAACTTTTGTACCAACATCGCAAAACCTTGATGACCTGTTATTCAGAGCCAAAAAACTGGCAAACTGGATTGCTAATACCATGATCCCGGACACTTTGGCAATCGCTCCTTTCTATATGGATGAATTTGCCAACGGCTCCAATGAGGGCAACTACATTGCCTGGGGTGTCTTTGAGAGACCAGACTTTATCCCATCAGAGCGTTACCTGCCTGGTGGTGTCTGGAGCTTCAAAGAGTCTAAATACAAAGAAGTCCAGGACTGGGATGAGTCCCTGATCACCGAGACTACTATTTCAGGTTTTTATGATCCCGCTATCGATGATGGCAAGCCACTGAATCCGCGCCAGGGTATCACAGCACCACTGTTTAAAGACGAGTACATTTTGCCGGACGGTCAACATCCAGCCAAGGGTGCTCGATATACTTGGGACAAGGCCCCTCGTTACGATGACCTGGTGTTCGAAGCCGGTGGCTTGGCCAGATTGATGGTCGCAT
>JAITUO010000035.1 GCA_031286245.1 Coriobacteriales bacterium | reverse complement strand
CTGGCTAGACGATCAGGATCATTGCGACGATCAATCAGTTTCAGATTCGGCCTCCGACTGTCATCGATCACCAGACTATCGAGGTTCAATGCCTGGCTGATCTGGAAAGCAGTTTGGCTGTCGGCAGTAGCAGTTGTAGCCAGGAACTGCGTCATGGGGAAATATTGATGGAGCTCTTGAAGGCGGTTGTATGCCGGACGGTACAAAGCATTCTCAGCAGCAATATGATGGGCTTCATCGAAGTCAATAAAGACAATTCTGGCAGCCTTGGCAATCCGGTCAGCATAAAGCAGTAGATATTCCGGTGTGGTCAACACCATAGACACTTCTCCATCAGACATGGCTTGATAAACAGACGCCCGTTCTTCTGGAGTGTTCAGACCGCATAGGATACGACTGTTAAGCCCAATCCGTTCCAGACGATCAACCAGGTGTTGCTGCTGGTCATTGACCAACGCTCGCAAAGGATAGACAAACAATGACACTGCCTGACCAATCAAAGCCTGCCGAGCCGCATGTATCTGGAAAACCAGGGATTTACCTCGTCCAGTTGGCATCAGACAGAGCGGGGAATGACCAGCCCCCAATAAATCCAAAGCTTCGACCTGGCTGGGGTATAAGCCGGTAACAAGCTCCGGGAAGGCTTCTACCAATGCTTCATCAATACTGACTGCAAAGCTGTCAGATACCCTCAGTTGCAGTCTGCGTTGGCCTCGCCATAATTCGGCTTGCGGCTCAAAGACAATTTCCTGCAAGCCACGTCGAGCCAGTAAACCGGCAACATCCGGACAACTGAACCAGATCGCTGACAGTTCTGTTTGATGATCACTGACCTCAAAGCTGACATGATTGCCCAGACTGCCAACCACTCTTTGGTTGTAAAAGCTGACCGGTTGGCTGACAAATGACGGCTGAGGATTAGCTTGGCCGAACGGTTCCAGCAAAGCCAAGTCCTGGACAGCGTCCCAATCAAGGTCACCCAGGCTGAGTTGAGCATCAACGATGACTGGAGGATGGAAATGCTCTGGCGGCTCCTTGGCTAATTCGGCTTCTAAGAGATTACTGAACTCCTCGAGGTTTTTTGGGTCGAGAGTCACTCCTACAGCAGATTCATGACCTCCGTATTGCAAAGTCAAGCTACTGACAGCGTCCAAGGCAGAGTAGAGGTTGACTGAGCCGACACTACGACCAGATCCCCGGGCTTGGCCATCTATCAATGAGAAAACTATCGCTGGGACTCCCAGCTGGCGGGCGATTCGCGATGCTATGATCCCCCGGATGCCTTCATGCCAGCCTTCACCAGCTACAACTACGAGTTTTTTGCCTGCTTGATAATTGCTCTCAGCCTGTACCATTGCCGCTCCGGCCAGCTCCGCCTCCAGTTTACGACGCAAGATGTTAGTGTCTTCCAGCCGCCCCGCCAGGATAATAGCTTGTTCCAGATGATCAGCAATCAGGATTTGGATGGCTTCGTCTGGTCTGCCCAGGCGGCCCGGTGCATTAAGCCTGGGTATCATGCCAAAGGACAGGTTGACAGCAGTCAGCTGGCCGTTCTGTGGCTGTAGACAGGTCAGAGCCTGGATGCCAGGGCGCGGACGATGATTGATACGTTCCAAACCATCGCGTACCAGAGCACGGTTCAGACCGATCAATGGCACCATGTCGGCAATCGTTCCCAAAGCTGCCAGGTCGGTATACTCACGCCAAAGCTCAGGGCAGTCAAACGATTGCCCCAACAGTTTCACCAATGCCAATGCTACTCCGGCACCTGCCAGATGCTGTCCAAAGCCTTCCGGGTCAAGTTTAGGGTCAGCTACCAAGGCGCTTGTCGGAACGGTTTCAGAGACTTCATGATGGTCGCTGATTAAGACTTCAATACCTGATCCTACCAACTGGTCGACAACTTTTGAAGCCGAGATCCCGCAATCGACAGTAATAACAGTCTGTGGGTTTTTTTCCAGGATCCGAGGTAAAACCTGCTCGGTTAGTCCATACCCTTCTTCCAGCCTTGAAGGGATCAAATAGCTGACTGTTGCTCCGAGATACTTCAATGCCAGATACAGTAAGGCTGTAGCAGATAGGCCATCGACATCGAAATCACCAAAAACCATGATGCGGCTATCGCGGTTGATGGCTGCAACCAGTGCTACAGCCACCTCTGACAGTCCCGCTATATTAGCAGCCGGGAATTCTTCGCTATCCAGAGAGGCATCAAGAAAGGCT
Source organism: Coriobacteriales bacterium (assembly GCA_031286245.1). Classification (GTDB taxonomy): domain Bacteria; phylum Actinomycetota; class Coriobacteriia; order Coriobacteriales; family UBA8131; genus WQXZ01. The sequence continues at coordinate 3,615 of JAITUO010000035.1, read as the reverse complement.
TTAGCCTGTCTGATATCTGTCAACCCTCGACCAATCAACACTCGGGCAACCAGTCGATGCAGACCTAGAGCCCCAGCCAACTGCTCGACCAACTGATGGTCGAGGCCAGTTTTTGGCTCGCGACTTACCCATTTTGCGGTTGTTGATAAATCCTGCATCTTCGAATTGTCTCACAAAGCCAGCCTGGCGGGTATAAGATACAATATTCAAACGTTTGAATGGAGACTAAACAGGAGGATGAGTGGCTGGTCCAGAACGCAGGCGTTCGCGGAATTGGCGTTTTGCTGATGCCGGTAGTCGTTTTGACAATAACCCCCGTCTAGCCGAGCGAGACCGGGAGCCAATCTCTCCGACCTTCACCCGCAAAATTGTACGTTGCCGACGTTGTGGTTCACGTATTGTCAGCAACGCTCGCCGGTGCCCTTATTGCAGCAAAAGTGTTATCCCTTTCTATAAATCATTCATTTTCTGGCTGATTGCCGTCGCCCTGTTAGGTGCCGGTACTGTATATTTCGTCGTGGTATACAAACCAGCTGACATACCATCTCCTGCTACCAGTTCACGCGACCCGGTAGCCATTGGGCTAGCTAATCAGACAAATGCATCAAATCTACCGATTGGCACAACAGTCGATTGTAGCGATCTTTTGGTCACTGTTGTTTCGATCAGTCATGCTTATAACACTTCAGACGGCAGACCAATATATGAAGTGATCATCCAGTTTATGAACAAGACCACCAGTCGCCAAAGTCTGCTGGCGACTCAATGGGTGATGCACACAACCGATGGAAATTATGTGGAGTGCTACATCGGTTCCAACAGCAGTGGTGACAGTCTGACCAGCGGTGTCGAAGGTAAAGTGCTGGCCGTCAACGAGGTTTTTACAACCCGTATCTATTTTGCCACTGCCAACCCCAGCAGCCTGTTGTTTTTAATGAACCCCCTGGGAGATGAAGACAGCCCGGATATCAGCTGGCGTCTGGATTTCCTGATACCAGATTCACCTACAAACGGCCAGTCTCCTGATCAGTCCCCAGATCAACCTCCCAGTCAATCAGACAATCAGGCAACAGAACCGTCTCCTGAGCCATAATTCACCGCTGCAAGCTTAGGTTTCCATCGCCTGAGCAAACTGTTTGATCTTCTCCACATCGATTGTGTTTTGATAGCTGGATAGTTTAGAAGCTGCGCGAAAAATCGTCCGCTCAGCAAAATTGGCCTTGGCCGGATCAAAGATCCCACCTAAAAAGTCAGTGACTACCGCCTGCTGTAGGATTTCAGCCGGATAATTCTTTTTCAAACAGTCCTCGTAACGCTGGGCGTCCATGCCACAGATGAATAGACCCAATCTTTTACCCTCCAGCGCTGAGACTGCCTGCGCAATGAAAGCCTTGGCTTCGGGACGTATCGAGCCAGCGTAGACAGAGCTGCCGATGATGACGCAGTCATACTTGGCAAAGTTAGTTGGATACCCTTCCTTGATGTTGCATAAGTCAGCATCGCTCAGCGACTCTGCCAGGCTTTCGGCGATTTTTCTAGCAGCACCATACTTGGTAGCGTATAAAACCAATGTTTTCATGATAACTCCCTCTTTTATCCTGAATGCCGTTTGACCGCCAGCTGGACTACTCCCCCAGCTGTTCAGCGGTTGTGAAGACGTCCATCCCTTCGCCGAATTTCTCATACTGTTTCTTGTATTTTGGTTCGCGCTGTTTCCAGAGTGCATAGATCGGTGCGGCGATGGCAATTGAGGAATATGGCCCTAAAACTAAGCCGATAGTCATGGCGAAAGCGAAGTCACGCAGGGTTTCTCCACCAAAGAACAACATCGCCACAACGGGGATCATTGCCGCTAAGGTCGTATTGATAGTGCGCATTAAAACCTGGTTGATGGAGTGGTTGGATACGGTTATAAAGCTGTGGTTAGCTGTCGACCCCATGTTATCGTTGACTCGATGGAAGACGACGACCGAGTCATAGAGGGAGTAGCCCATAATCGTCAGTAGGGCGGCGATCACATTTGGCGAGACCTCTCGTCCAGACAATGAATAGATCCCGACGATGATCACCAGATCATGGATCAACGAGATGACCGAGCTTATCCCCATTTTATACTCAAAACGGAAGGCGATGTAGATGATAATCAATAGCATCGCTACACCAAAAGCCAGTAATGAAGTCTGGGTCACCGCAGCACCCCAACTGGGATTGATGGTACTGACTTCAACCTGTTCAGGATTGAGCTCCAGCGCTGCAACCACACGATCAGCGGCTTGAGAAGCTTCCTGGGCATCGGTAATCGGCACGCGGACGATAAAACCGGCTGCACCGGTACGGGCATCGATGGAAGTCTGGATGATTGGACTGGCGATATCAGCGTCGTTGAAGGTCTCCCGCATCGTCTCGATGGAAAGCCCGCCGGTATCCTTGAATTCCATTGAACTGCCGCCGACGAACTCGATGCCGAAGTTCAAGCCGCGGAGGGGAAGCAGGATGCAGGTTGCAATGATCATCAGGCCAGAGATGATGAAGAGTATTCGGCGATGGCCTAAGAAATTGATATCACGTTTGAATGGTCTAGCCAATTTGGACACCTCGCCTAAGCTCTCCAGCAGCCTGGGCTGCCAGTTCATCTTCTTTTGTACCCCAGAAACCTGGATGTTTGGCAATAATTCCCGGAGCCAGCAGGCGAATGATTGGCCCTTTGAACAACACCATGGTTAAGATGTCGCAGGCGACTCCCAGGGCCAGTGTCAAGCCGAAGCCCTTGACTGAGCCAACACCGATGAAGAACAAAGCCAGCGCACTGACTGCTGTCACCAGGTCAGCATCGATGGAGGTCTGGATGGCATGCTTGACCCCTGTGATCGAACTGGCACGGACAGAACGGCCCATACGGATCTCTTCTTTGAAGCGCTCCAGAACCAGAATCGACGAGTCGGCTGCTACTCCGATTGCCAATACGATACCGGCGATACCAGCCAAAGTCAGGGAGAAGAACCCAAAGAAAGATAGCAGGGCTAATACACCAAGATAGATCACTGCGAAGACAAAGATAGCCACTGCTGTCAGGATGCCCAACCCACGATAGAAGACCAGCAAGTATAGAGCCACCAAGCCCAGACCGATCAAGGCGACCAAAACCCCCGCTCGTAAGGCGTCCTGACCCAATGTCGGACCGACCACCTGAGCGGAAGAGACTTCCAGCGAAACCGGCAGTGAACCTGATTGCAGCACAGTACGCAATGCATTCGCAGATTCGGCGTTGAAATTACCGGATATCGAAACCTGGCCGTTGCTGATGACATTATTTACCATCGGAGCGCTTTGGACATTGCTATCCAAAACAATCAGAATCTGGCCCTGGGTCAGGTATAGAGCAGTGGTAGCGCTAGCAAAAGCTTCGGTGCCTGCACTGTCCAAGACCAGATTGACAACGAAATATGGGCTGCCCTCATACTCACGGCCAACTGTAACCCGAGAGATATTCGCTCCGGTCAGGATCGGCGTGTAGCTACCAGGCTCCAGTTGTACCGGCTTCCAAGGCCCGGTATAGCGTAATTCCGAAATCGGTAGTTGAGAATAGGTCATAGGGTTGTAATATGTCATGGTTTG
>JAITUO010000032.1 GCA_031286245.1 Coriobacteriales bacterium | reverse complement strand
AAGCATTAGAAGGTTTTCTGGCACAAACGAACGGTTTAGGGTGGTTTTCTTCGACTAAATGTGTCGAATAAAACCACCCTAAACCGTTCGTTTGTGCCATAAAACCACATATTGTATGGACAGAGCCATGTGGTGGCTGGCTGAAACATGTGGTGGAGGAGATAGGGTGATTATGAAGGTGATCAAGCAAGCAGTCTTGCGTGTATTCAAGCTCCCTTGCCACAGAATCGCTAAAAAATAGTACAAAATCGCGTTCACGTACGATCATGAGCTGGAATCAGGGCCATAAAGCCCTTGAAAAGACTAAATTCGATAGAAATCTGCACAATAAATCGTACGTGAACGCGATTTTGTGCTAAATTATCGTCTTTTCATGGCACAGCAGGCTTTCTTGGGCAATTCTGGGCTTGATTGACATTGGAAGTGGCTTGATTGCCATTGGAAGTGCTAAATCTGACTGACTCCGACAAAGCAAGTGCTAGTGTAGCTGCACTGCTATTGTCATAGTTCAAGGAGCACTCCAAGGTGCATTGCACACGACACGCTTTTTTTGTACCAAAAGTGGACTTGTGTAGTGGGTTTTACCGCGTAAACGCCTAAAAATAGTGGAATTCAATTGTATTTAGGTGTTTATCCACTACACAAGTCCACTTTTGGGCCATTTTTTGAGAATTGGCTGTTTACGTGCCTTATCGAAGCTTGGCTGAGAAGATTGGGGGCAATTCTGGAGTAGGTAGGGGTAGGCTGGCTATGATCTCCGCTCTGAGAAAGAACCTGGCAATCTCGTCTTTCGATATTGTCGTCTGTCTGTCTTGTCTTGGAAGAATCTATTCAGTTGTTCAATACTCGGGTGTTTTTTTATTCGACAGTCTCATGTTCAGGATCGACAATCGGTACTTCAGGAGTGATGCCTTTGTATTCATGATCGACAACCGGTATTTCCGGAGTGATGCCGTGGTATTCACTACCTGGCGACTCGGAACTGTCTTTGTCTTTTTCAGTTGATTGTTCAGTGTTGTTTATTATTGCTTCGATGGTATTGCTGATGCTTGGAGCAGCAATTATCAGGCTAAAGACTATGACTACGGCAATTGCCCAAAACCACCATCTCGATTTTAGAGGTTGTTTATCATTCATAATCTCCATGGCATCCAATTTGCCCACCCTTCTATATTCGAACGATTATCAACATTTTCCATATGTCATGTTTCGCAACGATTACCAGCGATTTCTATTTGCAAAGAAAAGAGACTGCCTAAACATTACACAACAAGTAAGAATAGCATCAGCAATGATACCTGAACAGGAGCATTGATCCGGATGAATGGCAATCCATTGTTGATTCAAAGAAATACATAACTCTTGGACAAGTGTTTCAGCACTCAATAACCTGTGGGCACCAAAGCACCGAAGTGAACACAAGTGGTTTGCTACAATATGCCCAACTTAACAACCGTCTCGAACCAGTACCCACCTAACAACCACCTCGAACCAGCACCAACCAGCCAACCGTCTCGAACCAGGATCACCATGTCAAATCTCTTCACAGAACAGGACAACCAAGCTTTCTATAACGTGGCACCACTGGCTGTGCGTATGCGGCCCCGCACTTTAGATGAGCTGGTCGGCCAACTTGACGCCATCGGCGAAGGTACCTGGTTAAGGAATGCCATTCAGTCAGACAGCCTCTCTTCAATCATTGTGTTTGGGCCAGCTGGATCTGGCAAGACTACCCTGGCTCGCATCATCGCCCAGATGACCAAGGCTGATTTCACAGAAGTATCTGCCATCTCTGGCGGAGTCAGTGACCTCAGACGTGTCATCGAACGCGCCACCCAGGCACTGACATTGCAGGGCATGCGTACAATTCTTTTCGTCGATGAAATACACCGCTTCTCGCGTTCCCAGCAAGATGCTCTGCTGCATGCTGTCGAAGACCGAGTGCTGGTACTGATCGGTGCCACTACCGAAAACCCCTACTTCGAGGTCAACACACCTCTGCTCTCTCGTTCACGGATCATCGAGTTCAAAGCCCTAAACGATGTCGACATCGAAACTGTTTTAGCTCAGGCATTGATTGACCAGCGTGGATTGAACAATGCCTTCTCCATCAGCCCAAAAGCCACTTCAGCCATCATCACCTTATCTGGTGGAGATGCTCGCGCTGCCCTCACCACCCTCGAGTTGGCTGCCGAGGTCGCCGCCAGCCAGTCCACAACCTACATCGACAGCGACCAGGTACGTGATGCCTCGCCCAGTCGTCTGCTGCCCTATGACAAAAAAGGGGACGTGCACTACGACATCATCTCGGCCTTCATCAAAAGTATGCGTGGCTCTGACCCCGATGCTGCCGTCTACTGGCTGGCTCGGATGATTGAAGGGGGAGAAGACCCTAAGTTCATCGCCCGCCGCATTATGATCTTTGCCAGTGAGGACATCGGTAATGCCGACCCGCAGGCCTTGCTGATTGCCCACGCAGCTTTCAAAGCCACCGAAAGCATTGGTTATCCTGAATGCCAGATCAACCTCAGCCAGGCGGCTATCTACATGGCGTTGGCTCCCAAGTCAAACTCGGCTGTCAATGCGATCAGCTCTGCCCGCGCTGAAGTCGCCGGTGGACCTCTGCGTGCTGTGCCTAACCATTTACGCGATCGTCGCCGTCCTGGTTCAGAGACTTATGGACCATACATCTATCCGCATATCGACGAGCGTGGATACGTCGATCAGCAGTATCTGCCTGATGGTGTGGAGAAGGGCGCGTTTTATCAACCTGGTGAGCGTGGCTGGGAAGCCTATCGTTCGGAAGCTGTTCAACGTGACCGGGCAGAAGCTGTCCAGCGTGACCGTTCGGAAGCTGTTCAGCGCGACCGGGCAGAAGCTGATTCTAGAATGCAGAATCAAGAAGAAAAACCAGGCAAGTCCACCGACGAGGAAAAGCCCAGTGACTCAGGCGTCTGAATCGCATCTGAATCTCTACAAAGTACAAAAAGGCGGCTGATTATCTCAGCCGCCTTTGATTATGAATAAGTAGGATTCTAAGCCTAGGCAGACAGCTGGCGTTTTCTCCAGATAATCATCGAAATACCAAGCATGGAAGTAAGCAGTACGATGGTTGATCCAGCCAGGGCAAAAAGATCACCGGTTCCTGGAGTCGAGGGAATATCAGGATCAGGCGTGACTGGAGGTGTTACGAAATTGGCTGTAATAATGCTCTCCATGAGGTTATTGCTATCGTACATTGGTACCGTGAAGGATAGCTGGTTACCTGTTTCTACGACGTCTTCGAGATAATTATCATATTCCCAGTCTTTGAAATTGGAACCGGCAAGTGGGACGGCTATGGCTTTAATGTAGAACTCTCCATTACCCATAATCAATGAATTGGCTACTGCCTTGCCATTTCCGACTGAGGTTACACGAACCGTCAGATTGAACGTCAACTTCATTTGAACCAGTGGGTTATTTGACGCCTGCAGTTTGGCCAACATATAGCAATTAGCGGTGTCAATTGATTGGATCAGGTTGTCATTGCACATAAAAGCAATTATCTCATCCGGCAAAGGGTAAGGTTGGGCGGTTATTTGGTTTTTACTGATATCCAAAAACAGTAGGGTGGTCGGCAAAGGTATGGGTATGGCTATCAGTTGATTGTCGCTGCAGTCCAGCGATTTCAAAACACTGGATAAGTCTGGCAATGCTGTTAAAAGATTGCCATTGCAATACAGGGTTTCCAAGACTGGAGTTAAGGCGGGTAGCTCAGCTATTTTATTATCTGCACAATGAAGATTTATCAGTGTTGCAGGTAAAGCAGGCAGTACCGCAATCTGGTTATTATTGCAAAATAAGCCAGTGAGAGTAGGGCTTAAGGCAGGTAGCGTAATTATCTGGTTATCGTTACAATCCAACACGAGCAGCCCAGCTGGTAGCTCTGGTAATACTGTCAATTTGTTTTCACGGCAGTAGAGTTCCAATAGATTACTGGACAGAGCCGGAAGAACCGCAATCTGGTTGAATGAGCAATCGAGAAGAGTCAGATCATTTGACCAAGCTGGCAATACAGTGATTTGATTTGCAGCACAACATAGTTCTTCCAGGCCAGCTGGCAAAGCCGGCAGTATAGTTATCTTATTCTCTGGACAGTAGAGGGCTTTCAAAGTTGCCGGTAAAGCAGGCAACGCAGCTAAATCGCAGGCTTCGCAATATAAGGTTTCCAAACCACTGGGTAGGTTCGGCAAGGCTGATATTGTGTTTTTACTGCAGTCAATTTTGATCAACGAATCCGGAAAAGCAGGTAAGGTAGTTATCCCTACAGCTTCAAGGTCGATAGATATCAAACGCTTGGGGAACGCATTGTCCCACACAAACCGCGTCCCCCAATCAGCTGGTTGGTTAGCTTCATTATCCAGCCATTTGTTCCAGCTCAGGGAATTGTCGTCGATTATCTGGTTGATAAAATAGATGTCACCCAGTTCGTAATCCCCTAAGCCTGGTGGGGCACCATATGCTGTTGTTGGCAGCGCTGTCAGCAGGCTGAATGCCAAGCCGATTGAAAGTAGTACCTTGGTGAATGGATTTATGAGCCTCTTCATTTCAAATCTCCCCTTTTCGGTAGACAAAGCCACATAAACGGACCAGAAATGCTGCCATTGCGGTGATAAAACACCACACCTTGTAACAGATCTGTGATACGTCCGTTGCCTTTCTGAAACCTAAGTGCCACTTTACCACAACTGGCAATACAAGTGAGTACACTGTTAAGGGTACATATTAGTAATCTAACCTAAAAATACTACCCGCTCTGTCGTACTTTGTTAACACTCCAGCAGGCTTGGTCTACTCAAGGTCTACTCAAGGTCTACTTAAGGTTTACTCAAGGTTTACTCAAGACATCTTTCACACAACCCCCATAAACCCATACAAGCCCATATACAACCACTAGCAGGTAAAGCTGTTGAATCTGCTATCATAGCTTTTCGGAAAGCAGCCGCTTCGGCGGTATTTTTCACGTACTGGCAAAATTTGCTGTGTGGAGGGCAATGTATGCTTACTGAAGATATTCTACGTATGGTGTTAATGGGCTCCGGTGCGGTGCTGTTGGTCGTTTTGGCAATCGCGGCATTTGAGCTGATCCGTACACTGCGTTGGGTACGCTATACCGCTGAAGATTTGCAGCCGACAATCAAGCAGGCAACCGATGTTCTGGAAGCTTTGGAACCGGCGGTGAAAAACGCAAACGAGCTGCTTGAGAGTCTCGAGCCAGCCATGAAACGCGTCGATCCACTGATGGAAAGAATCTCTTTGACCATCGATGCCGTCAACCTCGAGATCATGCGAGCGGATCAGATACTCGCCAATCTCACCGATGTCACCGATGTAGCTTCCAACGCAGCGAAGAAAGTTTCGACCATAGCTGATACCCCGCTCAATCTACTGACTTCTGCTACCGACAAGGTTCGCAGCATCTTCAGTGATAAGAAAGCTGAAACCGACACTCAGACAGCCCTGGCTGAGATCGACCAGAACAACAATAAACCGCTGACCAATACCACGCCTTTCTCATCTAACGCTGAGGCATCAGAAACTGCAT
>JAITUO010000004.1 GCA_031286245.1 Coriobacteriales bacterium | reverse complement strand
GACGACAGCTGCTTCAATGCGAGCGCGTGCTTATGGATCAACCCGCCGCAGCTCCTATCTACCGTTAACCTGGTCTTTCCGCGACGGTGTGTTGTTGATGATAATGGCTGGCTTACTTATCGTAGCCATCGTTGGAGCAGTGTTTATCATGGCTGACTTCCTGTTTTATCCACTGATCACTGGTTTTGCTGCACCCTGGTTATATCTGACCTTTTTGGGATTTGCCATCTTCCCCATAGTATATGAAGGGGGGATCCGACTAAAATGGCGGCTATCGAAATTCTAGATTTTGCATTCTCGTATCCTGGGTTTGCCGAAAGCGAACCATACCAGGCGTTGCGTGACATTAATCTGCGAATCGAAGAGGGCAGTTTTGTAATCCTGGCTGGCATGACCGGCAGCGGCAAAAGCACTCTGCTGACAAACTTGAAACCCGAGTTGGCACCACTGGGCTTGCGTAGCGGCATTGTACGCATCTATGGTGAACAGGTCAGCTACGAAGAGTCACAGATCGGTGCGACATCAATCCGGGTAGGTTATGTCTTACAAGATCCTGCTTCCCAAATCGTCACTGACACTGTCTGGCACGAGCTGGCTTTCGGGCTGGAAAACCTGGGAACCACTCCCGAGGAAATGCATCGCCGGATCGCTGAGACAGCCAGTTTCTTTGGCATCACATCTTGGTTTGAGATGCGGACCAGCGAACTCTCCGGAGGACAAAAACAGCTCCTGAACCTGGCGGCGATCATGGTCATGCAGCCACGCCTGCTCCTACTCGACGAGCCGACTTCACAGCTAGACCCTCTGGCCACCAAGGAGTTCATCAACGCCTTATACCGTGTCAATCAAGAGCTCGGTATCACTGTCGTCATCATCACCCATGACCTCGAAGAGGTCGCTCCACTGACCGACCAGGTCATCTTCATCGCCGATCGCACAGTCAGTTTCTCCGGCAGTTTTCAGTCCTTCATCGAAAAATGTATCAACGATTACCACAACTACCTGCCGGCTTTGCCTTCCGCTACACAACTGGCTCATTTGGTTGATCCAAGCTGTCGTCCACTGCCATTGACAGTCCGCGATGGCCGTGAATGGCTGATCAAACGCCTGGTGGCAACTTCTGAGACAGCTATCAATGGAACACATAATGGGGAGAAAACCGGGTCATCAGCCACTCCGATCGAAACACCGACTGCCAGTCCAGCCGTACCCGCCAAGCCAGCCGTACCAGCCGTACCCACCAAGCCAGCCGTACCAGCAGTACCAGCCAAGCCAGCCATACCCACCAAGCCAGCCATGTCAAACCGTCAGGTACTGCTCTCTGCCAGGCACCTCTGGTTTGCCTATGCCCGCCAGTCTCCGCTGGTGTTAAGAGAGCTCAGCTTAGATCTCTATGCGGGGCGTATCAGCGGCATCGTCGGCTCGAATGCCAGTGGAAAATCCACCCTGATGGCGATCCTGGCTGGCATCCGTAAGCCGCAACGTGGCAAGCTTAAACGCGCTGCTGGCCTGGTCAGTGCTGTCTTACCACAGGATCCCAAAGCCCTGTTCACGCAAAATAACCTGCTTGACGAATTATCAGACGATGGTCGGGGTGGCAGTTACCAGCGTGAAGAGGTCGACTACTGGGTCAAGCGACTGGCGCTCACCGGCTTGGAGGACCGCCATCCATATGACCTTTCCGGAGGAGAGCAGCAGAAAGCAGCACTGGCTAAACTCTTGTTGGTTAAACCTCAGCTGCTGTTACTGGACGAACCGACCAAAGGACTTGATGCCTTCACCAAAGCCGAGCTGTTATTCATCCTGCGCGACCTTGCCAATGAGGGGCATGCGATTGTGATTGTCAGCCACGACTTGGACTTTGTAGCCAATGTCTCCGACGAATGCAGTATGCTTTTTAATGGTTCGCTGGTTGGCACAGGTCCTGTACATGACTTTTTTGCTGGCAATCTGTTTTACACTACTGTCATCTACCGTATTACCCGTGAAAGCTTACCAGGCTGTATCCGCCTGGGGGATGTCTATCCTTATGTCAGCTGAGCCAGACATTACAGTCAGCCAACCTCTGACACCCGGCGGGTCACTACCAATTGCTCTGAGTTCCAAGCCGAGTACCATGTCGCGTTTCCTGGACATCTTTGAGCCGGTCCTCCTGATCATCGTACCGGTTGTGTTGTTTGCATCAATAATCTTTGGTGTCAGGCAGACCACTCTGCTCAGTGCCCTGGTCGCCCTGGTCGCTTTGGTTCCCTTCTTCCTGCGCTTCGAGAGTGCCGGAGTCAAACCACGTGACATCATGCCGATAGTTGTGATGTCTGCCATTGCTGTCGCCCTGCGTATCTTGATGACCCCGATTTTTTATTTGACCCCGGTCAGTGCAATCGTGATCATTGCCGGCTTAGGTTTTGGCAAGCGAAGCGGCTTCATGACCGGTGCTCTGATTGCCATTGTCTCCAATCTCTTTTTAGGACAAGGGCCTTGGACCCCCTGGCAGATGTATTTATGGGGTTTGATGGGATATGTCTCCGGAGCTGTCGCAGGTCAGAAATGGACAATGAATCGCTGGCAGGTCTGTATATTCGGAGCCATCATGTCTTTAACCTACAATACTGTGATGGATTCATATTCCGCCTTTGGTTTCATAGGTGCTTCGACTGTGGAAGGAATCATCGCTATCTACATCGCCGGACTCTCTTACGGGTTTATGCACATTGTTTCAACGGTGGCTTTCCTCTGGCTGATCTATCTGCCATGGACGACGAAGTTTGTCCGAATCAAAGCAAAATACGGTATCGGCCAGGTACTGCCAGCAGTAGTCGGCCAGATGCAGCCAACCTCCGTCCAGGAGTCGCAGTCAGCGCAGCAACTTGTAAAACCTGGCAGCCAAGAATAGAATTATCTACGAATATGGAAACCTCTAAAGACATCATAGTGCAAGGTGGTCGGCAGCTCAGTGGCACAATCACTGTCAACGGTGCCAAGAACTCCGTACTCAAACTGATGGCTGCTGCAATCCTTGCACCTGGTAAAACCCACATCAATAATGTGCCGATGATCTCAGACGTCTTGATGATGGGCGAGGTGCTCAGTCGCCTGGGGGTGCATACCGAATTTGGACCATCTGATCTGACGATTGACAGCTCCAATATCACCAGTTATATCGCTCCGGTCGATCTCGTACAGCGCCTGCGGGCCTCGATAGCTGTCCTCGGGCCTTTGCTCGGACGCTACCACCAGGCGCAGGTAGCCGTTCCGGGTGGCTGTAAGATTGGCGAACGCCAGCTCGACATCCATTTCACTGCATTGGAAGCCCTTGGCATGCAGTACGAAACCGACAACGAATACATCTATGCCAAAGCTCCTGCCGGCCTCAAAGGCACGCAAGTCGATCTGCGGTTCCCCAGCGTTGGAGCCACCGAAAACCTGATGATGGCTGCTGTGCTGGCTAAAGGCACAACCTTGATCAACAACGCCGCACGCGAACCGGAGATCACCGACCTGGCCAACTACCTGACCGCCATGGGTGCCCAGATCGCTGGTGCCGGCAGTCCAACCATCCGTATCGATGGCGTCGACCAGCTCTCTCCAGTCGCTGAATACACGACGATTGGTGACCGTATCGAGTCCGGGACTTATCTGGTGGCAGGCGCCTTGCTGGGTGGCCCCCTGACGGTTGAAGGAATCGACCCCCTATATCTGGCAACAGCCTTGGACAAACTGGCAGCGATGGGTATTAATGTGGAGAAAACCGGACACTCAGTCACAGTCAAGCGTACCACCCAGATAGAGTCGGTTGATATTCAGACACTGCCCTTTCCGGGATTTCCCACCGACCTGCAGCCTCAATTCATGGTGTTGGACAGCCTGGCTTCAGGCCAGTCAATGATTGCTGAAAACATCTTTGAGAACCGCTTCCAGCACGTTGATGACTTGGTGTCAATGGGTGCAAATATCCAGACCAAGGGACACTTTGCCTATATCGCTGGGGTTGACAGACTGTTTGGCAACACCGTCAAGTCCTCTGACTTGAGGGGAGGCGCAGCTTTGGTTTTGGCTGGCTTGGCAGCCGAAGGAGAAACCCGTGTCACTGTGACTGAGCATATTGACCGTGGCTACGAATGCTTTGTTGAAAAGCTGTCAGCCATAGGTGCCAGCATCTGGCGAGAGTAACCTATGCTTTCTGGGATCAGAGCTTTACTCTATCCCCACAAACAACTAAGTGTAACAACAATAAAACAAGGCCAGCATGCTTTGAGAGCTTCAGCTAAGATTAGATGACTCGATCAAATACAGGACAAACAGGCAGATATCGAGAGTTTCACCAAATAAAGGAGTAACAGGGCATGGCTACTGGTGCGATATCAAAAAAGAAGAGTCGAAAAAAACCCAGCGAGGTCAATCTGATAGCAGCGCGTTCAGCGGTATATTCTGATGTCACCGACCTTTCGCGCGAGCTCTCTGCAGAGCACTATACAAAAATCCGTGCCAAGCGCCAGCGCAACAAAATCGTCACAAGAATTCTCAGTGTGGTTTTAGCGGCAGCCCTGCTTGCGGTCGGTACTGCCGCTTCAGCTTACAAACTGGTTCTAGAACCGCATTGGGACAGCCAGCTGATAATCCGGCCTGACGGCACGATACAGGATCTGAAAGGAGAGGCTTTTAGTGGCGTTTTCGTAGCACCAGAGAAACCGATGGATCCTTTTTTCATGTTATTGCTTGGTCTCGATAGTTATGAGAGCGTTTCCCGAACGGATACGATAATCCTTGTTTATGTCGATCCCGGTTTGAAGAAGATCGCCATGATCTCTATACCACGCGATATCCGGGTATCATTGCCAGGATATGGCAATGACAAGATCAACGCGGCATATGTATATGGCGAAATGGAGCATTCCAGATATCTGAATGGCTATCGCTCTGAAGATACCAGTGGAGTGTCTTTTGCGGCTGATGCGGTCTCCGAGTTCGCGGGTGTTGACATTGCCTACTTTGTCGTGATCAATTTTGATGGCTTCAAAACCATGGTCGATAGTATCGGTGGAGTCTATGTTGATGTGCCGTTTGCAATTGATGATTATCAAGCCGGCCCATCTATTCTTTCTCCGGGTGGCCAGGTCTTAGATGGTGAGCAGGCCTTGACTTTTGTTCGTACACGCAGTTATGGTTTGTACGATTACCAACGCCAAGCCAACCAACGCACCTTCCTACAGGCGTTAGCTAAACAGACCTTGAACTCCGATCCGGCCACTATTGTGAGTACCGTCGATGCAATCACAAGAGTAGTTTATTCGAATATGACGACAAATGATATATTGTCTCTAGCCATGACATTCAGGGGCATCCATGAATACGACATCCATACATATACAGTGCCAGCTTATTCCCAGGACATCGATGGTATCTCATTCGAAATTGTCCGCCAGAGCAGTTGGAACACCCTGATCACAGCAGTCGCTAGAGGCGAATTCCCTAGTTTTGAAGATATAGATTTAGCACCAGCTTTTGGTGGCATTACCCCAGACAGCTACAAACCCGATGGTACTGTTGATGACAACGGCGGTATCTTATCGCGTGAGCAATGCTCCGAGTTTGTCGTGGATGTGCGCAATGGCTGGGGTACCAAAGGAGCAGCCAAGGCAGTTTCGGATATGTTGAACCTGGCAGGTTACCAGCAGGGTGAGATCGGTAACACCAACACCTTCGTATACACCGAG
>JAITUO010000230.1 GCA_031286245.1 Coriobacteriales bacterium | reverse complement strand
CCTGGATGATCTTGCAGTCACTATAAGCACCATTCACCTGTTCGGAAGCCACAGGTTCATCGAAGAACAAGGCCTCAATGGCACCTGCGCGCAGAGCTGCCAGCCCTTCTGAAGTTTGATTGAAACCTTTGACGGTAGCACCAGGGATATTCTCGATGGCCCAAGCCTCACCAGTTGTCCCGGTCTGAGCACCGACGACCTTGCCAGCCAGATTATCAACACTGGTATATGAGCTGGTCTTGGTCGTGACAACGGCCTGGTTGGAATCGAAGTACGGGATACAGAAGTTCACACTTTCTTTGCGCTCATCATTGATGGTCACCGATGAAACTGCCAAGTCCATTTTGCCGCCACCTTGAACAGCAGTGATCAGAGTATCGAAATTCTGTGGCGGTAGATAAACAAGTTTCAGACCCATGTCTTTGGCGACTGCTTCCATCAGCTCGACCTCAAACCCGACCGGTTTATCTCCATCCATCCAGATGAAGGGTGGATAATCACAGTCGGAACCAACGGTCAACGTACCTTCAGTTACCAGGTCTAAGTTTTGTTGGCAGCCAGTCAAACCGAGCCCCATTGCCAGGACCAGGACGACCATACCTGAGATTATCCTTCTGATAACAGACATTTTATGCCTCCTTGTAAAAAAACAACCTCTCAATTAAGCGCAATTGGGCGGCTTAAGGGTAGTACAAGCCGCCGCGCAGTGTTATCGGTATCGTCCCGAAACACAATACTACAGCATAATGGATTGCTCTGCATATTTCTGGATGCAATCTCGATATTTCCTCAAGGTTTTATCTATCCAACCCTGAAAAGCTCAATCCTTCTTCTCTCCAGTCGGTATCTTGGTCAGTTTTTTGTTTCGCGCAAGGCGCTTTACAGCTCAGATCCGCCTGAGAAAACTACTTCTGAGAACTCATATACAAAATTTTGCCGCAAAAAGGGCCCTTTTGTGTGATTTTCTATCAGTTTAAATCAGTTATTTTCGTATTCATTTTGCAAAAGACCTGGTAGATGAGTCGCGCATGAAATAATGTCGAATTAAATCACATAGAAAACCATACAAAAGGGCCCTTTTTGCGGCAAAATCTCTAATAAAGTTATCTATAGAGATTAGCTTGGCAGCTTTGCGACAGCTTTTACGGAGTCTCGCCTTCAATCAGCTCACCGCTGTCCGAGTTTGAAGGATCCGGCAGGTCATCTCCTGGATCTTGCTCCGGGCCATCGCCGATTGGGATATCAATGCCTGTAATGGCATTTGTCCCTAAAACCAGATCGGCAGCTGTCAAGCCCAGCCACTTACTGATTACCAGGCGTAGGATACCGTTATCTCTTAGAGTTCTGAGTGCTGATGTCGCTGCATCGGTCAAACTCTGGTTTCCAGGTGCGACGGCGATATAGACCTTGCTGGGCTGTTCCAGATACCCCAAACAAAGCATATTGGGGTATTTACCAGCCAGGTAGGCACCAGCCACAGCATCGGCAGCGACATAACTGATCGAGCCGGAGCCTACTGCATCAAAGGCTTCTTCTAAAGTCGTGTAAGTCACTACAGTTTCTGAGCCATAACGCGACTCCAGCTGCCAAGCTGACAATGAACTGCTGCGTGCTGCAATCTTCAAGCCGATCAAGGTATCTGGGTTGAAGTTTTTACTTGGCAATGTCAACCCTATGGTAAATATTGCAGGCCCGTCAACCAGATAAGGCCCTACCATTACAAAGGGGCTCAGTGATTCGCTTTCAGGCTGGAAGCTCATCACGATGTCAATCCGACCTTGCATAAACAAATCTGACAGCTCATAACTGTTTAAGCCAGCGACATCGACAGTCTCCAGTTTCAGCCCCAATTCATCTGCCAAAGCAGCAGCAATATCGATGTCCAGCCCGATTAAGGTATTACCCGATCGACCGGCAAAGGGTGAGCGTGAGGAGTCTACTCCAACTCGTAATACTCCTGGACTGGAGATAGTTGGTGGGGCGATTGTCGGATCCTTCAGCAAGGGAGCAGCTTCACTGGCTGGCTTTTCGCAGCCGGAGACAGGCAGAACGGCAAGCGCAAGTACGCCAGCGACAATCAATGCTGCGATGTATTGTAGTCTTTTTTGCACTTTAGTCTTCACTCTACTCATCTCCCTGCAAATTGCACTGCTTGTTGGCTCTTTTGGTAATCTCAATTACCGATCGGCTGTTGCCCAGCAAAACCTCCTGCTCTAGTCGGTACAGTTTGTTGCTGGTTGCCATCTGGTTCTCCCCGGCTGACCTGGTCTTCGACCCCACACTCGCGCACTGAGACTGTCGCTTGATGCCATCTCACTGAAAGCCTTCTCGCTAATCGTCTGACCGATTATCGGCCAACCATAAACGGTACGTCTTACCCCTAAACCGCGCCGTGCTCACAACCGGTGCTTGAACCAGTTGCTTACGTGGATCCTTTCGGCCGCGACTACCATGGACTAGGAGTTTAAACTCCGCAACCACAGACCCGGAGAGAACCACTAGATTCTACCAGATTGCTACTGAAACAGGCTATGCAGGAGGTCAGAGCAGCTTGGAGCGAAAGCAGCAGTGTTTTACTGCTACTAAGGTTTAGTCAGCCGGACCCATCCGGATCGGCATCTGGGCACCACCCAAGACATGCACATGGAAATGCAGCACAGTCTGACGTCCGTCCTCACCGACGTTGGTGACCAGGCGATACCCGGTTTTATCCACACCTTTTATACTGGCAACTTCAGTAGCTATCGAGTAAATGTGGCCGATCAACTGCTCAGGTACATCATCTCCGATGTGCCAGTAATGTCGTTTTGGGATCACCAACACATGGGTCGGTAGTTGGGGATTAATGTCCTCAAAAGCTACTACACTGTCGTCTTCGTAGACAATGCTGGCTTTAATATCGTGGGTAGCGATCTTGCAGAACACACAGTCGTCCATGGCTCCTCCTTGTCATTGATCCGCTGTGCTAGCTGAGCGATGCGTCGACGCTATCGTCGCTTTCTGGCTCGACCTCACCAAGTAAGACACTGACTTTTTGCTGAGCTTGAGCCAGCCGGCCTTGTAGTTCACGTAGCAGGGCAACGCCGCGCTCATAACGCTCCAGGCTTTCTTCCAGCTCCAGCTGGCTGCTTTCCAGTTGGCGTAAGACCGCTTCCAGCTCTTCACTGGCTTGTCGATAACTCAACTCTTTGATATCTGTCATACCTCTCCTTTAACTATGTATGGTCGGGCCGTCAGGGTTAATATCAGCGTCGGCTGGTATCGTTTGCTCTGGGTAGTTGAAAGCGGTTTGCATGCTTTCGGGGATAACCGCACGCACTTCAGTGACTAAACTCCCGTCGACTAATCGGACAGTCAGATTGGCCCCAGGTTCTGTGTTGCTGACCCGACGAATCAGACGACCATCGGCGCCGGTGGCCAGGGCATATCCTCGCGCCAATACTTGGATTGGTGACAGGGCTTGAAGCTGGGCTGCTAAACGACTGATAGCAGCTGCAAAGGGAGTAGTCAGGTTGTCACCGGCCAATAGCAGGCGTTGTTGGCTATGCTCTAAGCTGAGCAGGCGACTGCGCAGCATATGCTCGTTATCGGTAAACACCGGGTGGGTAGCCTGACGTGATAACCGTTCGCTGAGTCGGTCGAAATAGCTGATCAGGTCAGAGTCAATGCGTTTGGCACAGTCAAGTAACCAGGCCATAAGTTCAGTCCTGTCCGGACTGACCTGTTCAGCAGCTGCCGTAGGTGTCGAAGCTCGGAAATCAGAAACCATGTCAACGATGCTGGTATCCGGTTCATGGCCGATGCCAGTGACAATTGGGATTGGACTGGCAGCAACCGCTCTAGCCAGGCGTTCGTCATTGAAGGGCATCAAATCCTCATACGATCCACCACCACGTACCAAAAGTATCACTTCAGGTGAATTCGCCTGGACATGCGATAAGCCCATGATCATCTGTTCGGGTGCGTTGTCGCCTTCAACAGCCACCCCTGCCAGTAAAATCTCTGCCAACGGCCAGCGCCGACGCAAGGTTCGCAGTACGTCATGCACAGCCTTGCCGCGAGGGGAAGTAACCAATCCAACTCGTTCAGGCATCCGGGGGATTGGCCGCTTGCGTGATGCTGCCATCAGACCTTCGGCTTCCAGTTTGCGTGCCAAAGCTGCAACCTTGACGCGTAAATCTCCCTCACCGACTGGCTTGATGATTCTTACATCAAAATTCATGCGTCCCTTGGCAGCATAAAGCGTGAAGCGGCCAGTGACTTCAACCAGCATCCCCTGGCGCAGTTCCAATCCTTGGCGGTCATAGACATTGCGCCAGATCACACAAGGTAAAGCGGATGCCTGGTCACTCAAAGTAAAATAGACCGCTCGATAGCCAGGCTTGTCTGATAGCTCAGATACCTCGCCGATTATCGAAAGGCTGATATTCTCCAGCAGGCCTTTGGCTAGCTCCAGCGCGGCTGTCACCGATAATGGATCATTTGCTGTTGGTGCGAGCTGGGCAGAGCCAGCCGATGTCAGTCCAGCAGGAGTGTCATTTGCTGTTGGTGCGAGCTGGGCAGAGCCAGCCGATGTAGATACAGACGCGAGAGTGTCAGGTATTGCTGGCCGGGTCGTCTCCTCCATATTAATCCGCTGGTCTCGCTAAAACATATCTGGCTGGTTCGGATATTTGACAACCGGTTTAGCGGCGGTTGGCTACGCCAAACAGGTAAAGCAGCTGTAAAACCGACACCAGGGCTCCAGCGACATAGGTCAGAGCTGCCGCAGTCAAGACCTTCCGGGTGCCACGTGTCTCATCATCAGGAAGGTAGGTACCAATCCCAATATAGGCAATCGCTCGGCTGGAGGCGTTGAATTCAACTGGTAAGGTCACTAATTGGAACAGCAAGACACAGGCATACATAATCAATGCCAGCCAGACCAGTTGAAATATGCCAAGCACAAACCCGATCATTAATGCAAAAATCCAGAGATTGGAAGCGATATTGACCACCGGCCAAAGCAACCGACGGAAAGTCGCCGGTGCATAGTTACGCTCATGCTGGATAGCATGCCCACATTCATGGCAGGCGATTGCCGTAGCTGAAACACTGCGCCCGTTGAATACTGCTTCAGAAAGCGATATTACCTTGGTCCGGGGGTCGAAATGATCGTTCAAATGCCCCGCTATCATTTGCACTGGAATATTGGCCAACCCATTGGCATCCAGCATACGACGAGCGGTCTGGGCTCCGGTCATGCCTGTCGAGATTGGTACTTTGTTGTATTTTTTGTACTGTCTGTTGATATAAGCCTGGGTACCAAAGCCCAAAACCAGCGAGGCGATGACCAACAACAGGTACATTGGATCCATTGGCATGGTTTGTCCTTCCCGATTGTTTAACTTGCTTGTTTAATAATACCGCAGATCACCAGGCCCTGGAATCGCATCAGCCCGATTGACGGCCAGATGTAACCTGCTGAAGGTTTTGATGACCTGTGCAGCCTGCTCGGTACCTGCTCGATAATTGACGTTCAGATGAAACTGCATAGGCTTACTCAAGGTTTGACCTGACACCTCATTTATCAACCTTTAGTTTACCCTGCTCGAGACTGAGCGAGATCCGGCCATCCAATAGCTCAATCAATTCATTACCGATCAGTTCTAAGCGCCAGCCCTGTAAAACCTCGAGACCATGGCGTTGCCCGAGCGCCAAGGCCTGCAACTCGCTGTTGTGGGCCAATATATTACTTGCAATATGTTGCTCATTTGCCCGCAGATGCACCAAGGCTTGCATCAAGTCCAGTGAGGCTGTGACATCCTGGTCGATTACCGGTTTGCGCAGGCGTTCCGGCAATTCGTTGTCTGGCATCTGCCGACCTGAGTCGACCTCATTGATTACCTGCTGCGCTACTCGCCTGCTCAAACGCTCTGACAAACCGCGAGTCTGATAAAGCTCCTCAATAGTCTTGGGATTGCGACGTACGATATCCACCAACTGCTCGTCGGTGATCACCCACTTTCGCGGAATGTCCCGTTTACGGGCAGTCATATCTCGCCAGAGTGCCAGTTGCTGCAGGATACCGAGCTGCCGGCGACTAAAACCGCTGGTGCCTTTGAGACGTTGCCATAGCTTATCAGGACTATCCTGATAACGTCCGGGGTCACTCAGTGCCTTGAATTCCTCATCCAGCCAGTTCAACCTACCCAAAGAATCTAACTCAGTCAACATGCTGGCATAGATCAAAGGCAGGTAGCGGACATCTTCCAAGGCATACCTGAGCTGTGCCGGTCGCAATGGGCGGACAGACCAATCAGAAAAGGTGTCAGATTTTTTGATATCTACGCCGGTGTAGTGTCTGACCAGTGCTGCCAGACTGATCTGTTGTGGCAAACCCAGCAAGGCAGCAGCAATCTGGGTATCAAACACCGGTGTCACCGGTTGTCCGAGTACGTGAAACAGTATCTCCAGGTCCTGGCTACCGGCATGCAGGACTTTCACAATTCCCGGATCGCATAAAACGTCAACCAGCGAACTCAGATCGACTCCGCTGAGGGGGTCGATCAACAACTCATCGTCTTCTGTAGCCAGTTGTAGCAGGCAGAGTTGGGCCATAAAGGTCTTCTCCCGCATGAATTCAGTGTCTACAGCCAGAATAGTAGAATTGGTTAACCGGCTGATACCAAGCATTAGTGATTCAATGTCATTGATGAGATTTGGATGCGTTGGTTCCGTCTTAAGCATGCTGCAATGGTACCATAGTACTGATTAAGCGATACTGCTTGTCGTCGAGTGAAGGTTTTTCAGAAGTGGAGTAGCTGGTTTCTTGATCACTGATCATATCTGATCAATAGAAGAGCCAGGCCCGCTACGTAACAAATCGAGACAGAATACCGCCTTGGTATCGGATGGAGGGAGCAATGCAAATCCTGATAGTCAATAACCCAATGTCCGGGCTGCGGGACGGAGCTGTGTTCACATTTATCCGTCAGTTATCACTACCTGGAGACGAGATTGTCCTGCGCAACATTGATGACATAACTCCAATCTCGGAATATGTCGCTGATGCCGCTTTATTCGACCTGGTGGTAGTCGCCGGTGGCGATGGAACCATCTCAGCGGCCTGTTACGCTTTGCGCTATTCCGGTATTCCGATCCTGCCTTTCCGTGCTGGTACCGGAAATCTACTGGTCACCAACCTGGAACTGCCTGATGAGCCCTACGCGCTGGCTGCCCTGGCCCGCCAGCCATACATGCTGGATTTCGACATGGGTGAGATCACCTTTGACAACAATGGCGCTAGTCGTACCCGTGGGTTCACAGTCGCGGCGGGATCCTGTCGCAGGTCGTGACAGGCTGCCTTGCGCCAGCGCAGCTACGTCATAGCGTCGCCAACCTTGTGTCATCATCAGCAAATCCAATACTGCCCCCGACGACACATTATCTTTCTTGAAATAAGCCGCAGGATTGTCAATGTGTCCTCGCAGGTCGGATGTGAGAAGCAGTTGCGTCAGGATGTTTACGGTCGTATCAACGACAACGGTATGATCGGCTGTTACAGCTACCGAAAAATTACCCGTCAACGGCTGCTCGTCGTCATCGGTTAGTATTACCCGATTGTTTACTAATGAGCGAGCGGTAAAAACACTGCTGTCGGTTCTCCATTCGTATGTCACCTGTGTCTGGTCTTCATTATTGACAAACACTAATCGTTCGCTCAAAGGATTCTGTTTCGCATCGAACAATAGTAAATTAAGCGTTCCGGAAGGGAAATCTTCTTTTGGCAGGCTGAGTTGTTTCTTGTCACTCTCCCATGGCGTCACAAAATGAACCATCCCTCGTGTATGAGCTAACAGGTATAATGTGTCGTTTCGTTCATCCTGAATAGATTTTTTCACTGTCACGAAAATATTATCGTTTCGGATTCCTGCCGAAAGAGCATACCCCGTTTTT
>JAITUO010000174.1 GCA_031286245.1 Coriobacteriales bacterium | reverse complement strand
AGTTCGTTTTCGATAACTGAGCCTTTACCAGCTCGCTGGCCGCGGCCTTCTCCATAAGATAATCATCCAATTCGGGTGAGTAGTTAACACCCGGCCGCAGTGGAGCCAGGTCAGTATCGGGGTTTGAGCCGATAATGCCAACGATATGCAGGCGTTCTGCCCGGTTGATCAAACTTTTCAGATAGCTTTCGTCCTCACGGCGGTCGACATAGATCTCATAAGTCGAGTCATATGTGTAATAGTCGGTTGCCAACACCAACCGCAGGTCGACAGCCATGATCTCGTCGTAGCTGAATGTTTTTTCACCGGTCGGCAGGCGAACTGGTTTTTGGCTGGTGAAGTCATCGATCATCTGTGTCAGTTGAGCAGGATCGCGCAAGCCTAAGGTATACATCACATAGTCACTGGTCATATTGCCGGGAGCCAGCACCAAAACACACTCGTTGTACTTCTCAGGCCAACGGCCGGCCAACACCCGATAATGGGGCTTGATCAAATCCTGATTACGGGGCAGGGGGTTGAAGACACTCATGTTCATGCCTAATGTCCAGGCTGATGTGGATGAGCCCAGGCTACCGGCGCTTGGATCCATTAACTTTGACATAACGTCAGGATTAGCTTGAGAGACCCGCTTCGAGGTGTCGCCCAGATAGACCTGAGGAGTCAGGTCGTAAGTATATTCAATGGAATTGACGTACTGCCAGACCGGGTTGGTTTTATCATCCAGGAAGATTTTCAACGACGCCAGGTCGTTGGTAGTCACAGTCTGGAACATGCTGGACAACAGGTTGATCTCCCGCACATATCCTTCACCAGGGCGGCTGATTTGCACACCGGTGTTACTGCTGGTTCTATTATCCGGATCAGATCGATCAGTTAGCAGAGCAGAAAGATCCATTCCGGTACGGGTGATAGAAAGTGGGTATTGGGAAAGTGTGCTTTCTTCTACCCCCTTGATGTAGGAATTAACACCATTGGCCAGAGCCAGGATAGCAGCTATCCCAATGATCCCGATCGAACCGGCAAAGGCAGTCATGATTGTGCGGCCCTTTTTTGTCATCAGATTGGAGAAAGACAAGGCCAGCGAGGTAATGAAACTCATTGAGGTACGGCGGATTGACCTGCCAGAACCAAGCTCACTGACAGGCGGTATGAATTGATCGCTGTCGGCGACTATCTGTCCATCGGAGAGGTTGATGATACGAGTGGCATAAGTTTCAGCAATCGCAGCGTTATGAGTAACCATGATGACTAACCGGTCATTGGCGATATCTTTTAACAAGTTCATGATCTGCAGGCTGGTCTTGGAGTCCAAGGCACCGGTCGGCTCATCAGCCAGCAGGATTTCCGGGTCATTTACCAATGCTCGGGCGATTGCCACTCGCTGCATCTGGCCACCGGATAGTTGACTGGGTTTTTTGCGCATATGCTCTGACAAACCGACTTTCTCCAGGACCTGTTTGGCGCGGGTTACCCGTTCGGCCTTGGACACGCCTGATAAGGTCAGTGCCAGCTCGACGTTAGCCAGCACAGTCTGGTGTGAGATCAGGTTGTAACTCTGGAAAACAAAACCGATACGATTGTTACGGTAGGTGTCCCAATCGCGGTCGCGATACTGCCGGGTGGAGACTCCGTCGATGACTAATTCGCCAGAATCGGCTCGATCCAGTCCACCGACGATATTCAACAGTGTGGTTTTTCCTGAGCCTGATGGCCCCAGGATAGCCGCAAACTCGTTTTCGCGAAAAGTCACAGACAGCCCGTCTAAGGCAGTCTCTTCAAAGCCTGCGGTTTGATAAGTCTTGGTGATGTTCTTCAGTTGGAGCATTATGTACCTTTCCCATTTTTTCTTCTGGATTACTTATCAGATCGCTGACAGAGCCAATCAGGCTGGAACTACCATCGAAAATGTTCACCTGGGCATTAATACCAAGTAACCTGACCAAAACATAAACAATGAAGTCCTTAGCGCTATCGTAGTTATAATCTGTACTTTTGTGAAACAGCCCACTTAAGCCCTCGATGAGAAATACCGCTGTGCCTTCTGGATAGTCACAGTTCCAGGAGCCATCAGCATTGCCACGTTTGATTATCTCAACTGTCAATGGAATCGATTGTCTGGATAATTTGTCCTGCAGGTATTCATGGATCGCTGGGTCACCAGCCAACTCAGAATACAGCAAGTCGTAATTCCTGAACTGCTGGCCTTGTGCTAAGACCAGCGGCAGGCAATCAATCACCGGGCCAGAGTGCTGTTCAATGATCGTACGGGTAGCCAGTTGTCCCTCTGTAGCGATCTCATCAAAAACAGAGTACAGCAAGGCGGCTTTTGTTTTGAAATAATGAAAAACCAGGCCTTGAGCGATACCAAGTTCTTTGGCGATGTCGGCTACCGAGGTGTTCTTGTAACCGTTTTCGATAAACAACCTGCGCGCAGTGGATAATATCTCCTGACGGCGCTCTTCAACTGGTTTTACAATCCGCCTTACCATGTTTTCCTCCAACAATCGCGCAGCCTGTGACAGCTTGTGCTAAATCATTCTGGTGCTTTGGATACTGGTTCCCGCAGCCACTCGGTTTTACGCTGCCATAAGACCTTAAGCTTCATAACAAGAAAAATGGCTAAGCTCAAACAACTCTGCCATTCATTTGAGCGCCAAGATTATCCAATGCCAGTATGAGACATCGATTGAGTCCAGTCAATGGGGTTTCGGAGAGATTATTGCTGGAGTACTGAATAGTCAATCCAGACTGCCGACCTTTATTCTGACCGATCCCTGCTCTTCCCTTATCAAAGCTGTACAAGCCATAATATTATATAGCATATAGTATCGACTACAAGTTTACAGATTCATCACAAAAACCAGCAATCGAGCTAAATCCCCTATTTCGACTCGCCCTCAACCATTTCAAACAGATCTAGCAATTGCTGGCGGCTATGCACCCCCAGCTTGTGGTAGATATGTGAAGTATGGGTCTTAATAGTTCCGTCTGACAAAAAAAGCTTCTCCTGAATATATGGCCGGCTTCGACCATGCACCAGATAAGTTAAGATCTCGCTCTCCCGTGAAGTCAGGTGGTAGCGCTCAGCAATGATCATGATCTCGTCATTGGTATCGTGATTATTATCAATCGAGTCATAAATTCCCGGGGTAATTGGGAAACCAAGCAGTACCAGTGACACAGCATATACTGTAGCCAGTACTAGTAAAGTCAATACTATTTGAGAGCTTTCAAGGAACAAGACATACAGCATACTCAACATTCCATAGGCAATTGCGGTTGCCCCTAAAATCCGGTAACTGCCAAAACGTAGATTCTTGATGCTGGCTACGACTACTATCCAGAGGGCAATCTCGCCGAACAGCTCAATCGCACTGATGACACCCTCAACCCAGGGGTAAAGAGCATCGGGCAGTATCCAATTGGCAGCCAGCCAGACAACATAACCGCCAGTCAACACCAATAGCGGGATCTGGTATCGACGAGAAATCTGATCATCAGCCTGACGCAGCAAAACCAACCAGGTGAAACCGGCAAACAGTACCAGTGCACCAACTGTGCTCAGTAATTCAAGCAATGGACCCGTTGTAGTTGTAGTGTGATTATTTCCCCAGAATCCAACGATGCTGACAGCCCTGATCAAAAACGCACAGAATAAGGTCAAGGCTAATATCGTGACCATAAAACGCTGACTGCCATGATCTGGTTTGGGTTCATTGTTTATCACTGGTACAGCCTGGTTTTCCATGATAATCAAGAGCACACAACTGACTGGAGCTAATAATATGCCGATAATCATCTGGACTAAAGCTGGCATGAACAGTGTGATCAAGTCAGTCGCCAGGATTTCAATCACCAGTACAATGGCTATAACTATCGAGATAACCTTCAGTGGCTCCTTGAGGGCCAGCTGTAGATAATAGGAACGAATGATCCAGGCAAAACCGAAACCTGAGCCCAGGCTACAGACAGTGGACATAACTAAAGGATCGAAGAAATCCTGATGCCAGGCCAGACCGAAACCGATAGTGCCCGAACAAAAGAGTACTGCAACAGTAATATCGAGATATAGCCGGATAGGTAAAATACGGTTGTTTAGAGACAGCATCAGGATGCCACAGAGAACAAAACCAGCATAAAAAGCTAAGCGGCCAATCGTGGCGTAAACCAGAGGGTCATCTCCATTGGTTGTGGGAATGAAGACTGCACCATGCCCTACCAGATTCATCCAGACACAGACAGCAATTAAACCGAATGATCCAAAGACAACTGTGAAATGTGTCTTTACGCTTTCCATACGAAACCTATAATCTCCTTCAGTTGGTTCGTCTCTCAAAAAAAACATTTTATACCTTCAGGTGCCGGATAGTTCATGTGAAAAACCTGATTAATGCGATTATCGACTGCAGCAAAATGGCTGATCAGAGCTCTTGCAGCATACTGCGAAATGATTGATAACAATAGCGGCAATCATTCAACATGGTTCAACTGGGTAGTGAAAAAAAACATTCGATTAGGGCATATCAATGATTACAGGTTAGCCTGACACTAAATAGATAGACGATGCTAATAAGGGAAAAGTGGCTGGATTGACTCAGGACTTTGTAATTAAGCATCGTTGGCTTTGTTGCGCAGGCTGGTTGGAG
>JAITUO010000171.1 GCA_031286245.1 Coriobacteriales bacterium | reverse complement strand
ATATCCTCGACTATGATTGCTGACACTTTGGCCCTGGTGCCGTACTACGCGAATGCTCTGACCTGGGGAAAAGGTTGTGGTAGCTATATCGCTTGGGGCGTTTTCGAACGCGCCGGGCTCTACATCGGTGACCGCTATTTGCCGCCCGGGGTATTGGATGAAAACCTCAACGTCGCCGATGTGGCTGAAGACAAAATCACTGAGTACGTTGGCCACTCGTGGTATAAGGGCGAGGCGACTTATCCATCAGCGACTTATGCCACTGAGCCGGAGTTTACTGGCTACGATTTATCAGGGGGAGAAGCCCGTGACCGTTATTCCTGGGTGAAATCCCCAGCTTATGAAGGTAAGCAAATGGAAGCCGGTAGCCTGGCTCGCCTGCTGGTTGCCTATCAGCGTAAGGTACCGTTTGTAGTTGAGCATGTTGACCAGTTACTGAGAGCGTTCGGGGGATCTGGTAAGCTGGCTCAGTTCCAGTCGACACTCGGTCGAACAGCCATCCGGCAGGTTGAGACCTTATATATCGCCACGCTGTTAAAAGAATGGGTAGAAGAGCTGGCTGAGGCCATTTTAGGTGGAGACACCGAATGTTTTGCATCTTCGCAAGCGACATCGGGATCTGGTTCCGGCTGTTGGGAGGCACCCCGCGGTGCTCTCTACCATTCCGTTCATATCGAAGGTGGTTTGATCAAAGGTTACCAGATCATTATCCCCTCGACGTGGAACCTGGCTCCGCGAGACGAACAGGGTAACCTCGGACCTTTAGAGCAGGCACTTATCGGAGTGCCGGTCTATGACATTGACAAACCAATTAATGCATTACGTACCGTGCATAGTTTTGATCCCTGTACCGCCTGCGCCGTGCACATAGTCGAGCCGGCTACAGGCAAGGAGTTCAGGGTAGTAACCAGTCCGTGGCGGTAGAGTAGCGAATAGGAGCGTTGACCAAAGCCAACGCTCCTTGTTCTGGTGATAATCTATAAAACGGTACCGGGTTTCTCCACAATAACTACTAACTCCTATGGCGTGAATCTACTTGTCAAGGAGTGACAAGGGGGGGACTTCTAATGACGGGATGGACTTGTCAGGGATACCTGTGAAGGGCAGCAATGGCTTAGGTGGTACCACTTTAATCTCGTCTATTGGGAAGAAGCCTGTGTTTGCAGAGGTATTGGAGAAGTAGATACCGTATTGATTATCACCGAGTTTCCCCCAAGTAGTATTCTCTGCCATACCAGTGTTGTTCACCAGATGAACAGTGGTATTCTCTATATACGTGGTTTTACCTGCTGCTTGATCCCAAGCACAAACCATGGAGTTGCCCAGTAGGTTGGGCAAAGCATGCTTTACTCGTATGACCTGGCCTTCTCCAAGTATGCTGGTGCCATATGCGAACACAAACCCACCATGTATATTAACAACTGCTTTTTCGGAATAGATAGCATATCCGGATTTGGCGCAAACTGTACCATGATCAATAGCGATTTTTGCTGAGTTAACGGCATTGTTATGGATTGCATCGCCTGTTCCATTAGCTACGATTTGGCCATTGTATATTCGGATCTCTACGTAGTTGCCTTCGTTGATTATGGCATCGCCTGAACCATAAGCAATCACTAAACCACCATCGATCTCAATCTCGTTGTCATCTCCATAGCTGAGAATTGCCGGAGCAGGCCCATAAGAACTAACAATACCGTTATCTATATAAAGACTGTCAAAGTATCCATATAGGATGATTGTCGGCTTGAACCATGATGCGCTTACAGTACCACCTAGAATAGCAACGGTACCTACACCATTAGAGACAATGGCACTACCAAAGTAACCTGTGGCAATCACTTCGCCGCCAAATATCCTAAAAGATGTGGAGAAAACCGCGATTCCTTGCATGGCCGCAGACTCAACACAACCACCGTTGATCGTAACCCTGGTTTCTCTGCCGCGGGCGCTGATAGCGGTATTCATGGTGCCGAGCGCACTCATGTCTCCAATATTGGTCTTGGTTCCTGTACTGTAGACAAAGCCGCCATTCACGATGATCTTAGTGTAGTCGACAAAGGTATAGATGGCATTGCCTGACTCAGTGCATCGCACCGCACCACCGTTGATTGTGATTTCCGGTCTATCCTCAGGGCAACAACTATAAGCTTTGATAGTGTTACCAGATGTCGAGGCCACAGTCCCACTGTTCACCTCGACCTTTCCGGCTGAGATGATCGCACAGCCGGTGCCCAGAGCCCCCACATAACCTCCATTCACTTTGACTGTTGTTGTTGTATCAAAAGCAGCTATTGAATCATAGGTACCGCTGTTTAAAAGGGTACCGCCAATCTGCACTTCGAAGCAACCCGGGCCGGTGATGTTTATCATATTTCCATTTACCTGTGAACCCAGGTAATATGCTTTCCAGATCACGGTTACACCTGGAGCCATTTCGAACTGCAAGGTGTTTTTAGCGCCTGTTACGGTACCGGTCACAGTGACAGTGTGATTGGTTGTGTTGGCAACTGCGGTCAATTGACCTGTCGATGGACCACCATTACCCGGGTTGAAATGGTTGATGATATAAGCTAATTCTGTTTCGTCTGAGTATGCGAAAGCCTGCTGTGGTAAAGCCACAAACAAACTGAACGCTACAGCGATTGCCAGTAGCATTGATATCAACTGGCGGGTTTTGGTCTTGGATGTTTGAGCACTATTGGTGCTTAATTGGCCAGCATTTGTATTGGTTGCTGGCGTACTGGTGTTTTTCCTTCTGATCAACATGATTGCACTCCCTTTCAATTGTAGTTCTGTAGGTCTGAACTACCACCCATCGCTAGCAAAAGTACTTCTAACTGTTGCTGTTCACTACATAGATGCTCAGAGTGCGACCCAGGTTTTAGGCTTTAATAAAATACTTCTCTAAAACTACCGGTATTAAAGTGGCAAATGCGTTTTTACGAACTTGCTAACTAGCCTCTTGAACCACAATAGGTTAATTTGCATCTATGATGTATATATAGTAAATAGGCACATTAGGGGAGGAGCCATGACAACGACTAAAGGTTTTATCCAACCAACCTCTGTTCTAAACAATGGGGAGAAAACCAGGCAAAAGCCATGCAGCCACACTCATTCACACGGACGTTGGATTATCTCGACACAATTGTCGATAATCCTGGTTATCAGCTTATTCGGATCGCTGCCTCAGACTGCCCATGCAAACAACCTCAGTGTCGAGATATTTGATAGTGATAGCAATATCATGATTCAAACCAAGATACAGACTGCCATCAATGGCTCTGCTTCTGGAGATACTGTCACTGTTACTGGGAGTAATTATAAAGCAACCGAACCACTGGTCCTTCAAATCAAGGATGGAGTTAAAGTTCTCTGGAAAGCTTATTATGATAAATCATCATACATTGACCTGTATGAATGGGCAGTCATCTTGTCCGGCAGTGGAGTCTTCGAGATTGCTCAGTATGCTTATATTTATAATTTCGCCTCAGCCCATGGGCTGTTGTCAACTGGTACGACTACGATTGTCATCTGTGGGACAATCTCGGCTTCTAGAGGCTGGGCAGTCCAAGCAGTAAGCCCGGGGTCATCTGTGGAAGTTAGAGGCGGCAGAGTGCATACACTCGGTGATGTGCCAGCTATTGAATCCAGGAATATCTATGTCTACGAAGGTAGCTATATCGAAAACTTATGGACAGGCGATGCTATCAAGGCTATCGGCAAAGACTCCCAGATTGTGGTGAAAGACAGCACTGTCTTTGCCACAACGGGATTTGCCATTCTCTCAGATCTCACAGGTACTGTCATTATTGATAACAGCTTTGTGATTGCTTACGGCAGAGAACCGCTTGGCTATGACGGTCAAAAAAACGTTGTTATGATGCAATCTGGTACACCCCAAATAATCAACAACGCAATTGTCTGTGCCTGGGATTATCCGCCGGATGGACGAGTATATAGAGAAGGATCATCCGAAGACTTGGTGGCTAACGCAGGTGCCACTGTAAACTGGCATCTGGCTTACCATTTCAAAATGATTCTGTACAAGATGGGTACGCATGAAGGTTATTTTGATTTGCCGGATATTTATGAGTTTATACAGATAGATGCTTCAGCGGTACCCTTGACCAGTACGTCGCCTCCTGAAGTTGATACATCTTCACCGGATGAAGTTGAAGCATCTGTGTCAGGCGAAGCAGATATGACCAGCCCAATTGATGGATTAGCTACAAAACCAAGCCCAACAGACGGAGTCGAGGATCTACCTAAGATTGATAACAGCAGTGGGGACAAGGCCGCAGGTGATACGGCTAGTGTCAATCTGAAACCTTGGCAGTTGGTGTTGTTTGGTGGATTAATTATGGCTGCTGGCATCGGTGGTAGTGCTGGATTTGTCATGTTTAGAAAGAGATTTGCAACGAGTATCGCTGGCTCTAAGAACACAAAATGAGTAATAAAAAAACACATTTCCGCCATAAGGCATTGTTATTCTTATTTCACAGTTCAGACAAATTGTTAATCAAGTGGAGGTGTTAACAATGAAAGGAGTCAAGAAGGTCTTATGTGCTGCTTTTATCGTTGTTGCGATTGGAATGATGTCCATACCAGCGTTTGCTGCTAACGGTGCCAAAGATGGAACCGGTCCAAGCCCGATCCAACAGCAGCTTAAAGACGGAACCGATGGTGGCGGTGGAAATGGTGGCGGCGGCAACGGTAGTGGTTTCGGTGGCGGTGGCGACGGTTTCGGCGGAAACGGTGGTGGAGCCAAAGACGGAACCGGTCCATTAAGAGATGGCAGCGGCGGGAACTTAAACTGCCCGTATCTCCAATAGTCGTTGTATTAGCCAAGCTAACCTTGAAAATGTCGTACAGCAAAGCCGGTAAACCTAAAGGATAGCAGTCATAGGGATATGATGTGAACTTTTGGCAAGCGGGTACAGAAGCAAATGACGCGAAGGAAATCCTGCGCGCCATTTCTTTGTAAAAAGTACTTGATTTTATTCCTTATATGAATGTAAAGGTATAGTCAATTATCGAGGTGCAGCGTATGGAATTCTTAACAACAAAACAAGCTTCAAAATTTTGGGGTATATCGCAACGCCGCGTCGCTATTTTCTGCGAAGAAGGACGAATAAGCAACGCAGTTAAGGCTGGACGTACATGGATGATGCCGGCGGAGACTACATAACCGAT
>JAITUO010000193.1 GCA_031286245.1 Coriobacteriales bacterium | reverse complement strand
GTATTGAGCAAATAACCGATGATCACGCTGAACAGAATGAAGAGCTTGATGATGTTGATGTCAGTCTGGATTTCCTAAAAGCTACCGAGAAGCTTAGTGATCGAGACAGACGCATCATTGTTTACAAAGTTTTTACCGGACTCAGCCATGCAGAGATAGCTCAACTAACTCATATGTCCTATAGCGCTGTACGCACTCGCTACCGCCGGGCGTTAAAACAAATCGAAGCATATTACGATCAAAGGAGCATGTGATTATGTCAAGATATAAGACCATTGCCTTACTCAGAGCTGATGCTGACCGCGCTTATAGTCGTTACACAAACCAGATGGTACCAAGTACGACAGTCATGAAGCCATTCCAGGCTTTAATCTTTGCCAGGATAGCAGTAGCAGCGGTATTGGTTGTTCTAATCATCGGCAGTGTATTCTTCATAAACTGGCAAAGCATAATTCTCCCGGAGGCACAATCTCCAGTAGTACTCGATTACGCTGTGATGGCATATGGAGCGACAGAAGAGGGAGAGGGTGTTAGTCAAAGGATTACTATGGCCAATGTCGAGTTGCCTTCGGGCAAGCTAATGCGAGAGAGATCTTGGTTAGTCGGTAGCTATAACTCTAAGAGTGGTGTGAGTTGGCAGGTCAGCAGCCTATATTGTACTGGTGATGATATAGAGAGTGTGACGTTTATAACAGATACAGGTGGGTTTGCTAATTGTGACTACTTCCGTATCTATCCAATTGGTATAAGCGACTTTGTAACTTATATCTATGAACGTCGTTATACGATTGACAAAACTACATTCGATGATTTGGAATTGCTATCTCACCAAATACTACTAATTGACCATGTAAAGTCCGGAGCACTTGACAATATCATTGGCAAGAACCTTTGTGAGCAGATAGTAAACGCAGAAGACAACCGCTATCTGATTAAGGTCGTTCGATTTGATGCAAATGGCACTCTGGATGGTTTTTATGGGTTTGATGAAAATCTGACTTTGCATTATGAATTGCAGATAATTGACTACTTAGCTGAGCTATATGCTGTTGAGACAAGCCAGCAGCCACAGTCTGAACTGGTTTGGGAACTAGGGCAGTCTGTGACTGTCAAAGCTGGCGAGGTAGTGAATTATTGTCCGGCCTTCGCTACTCTCTTACAGGTAAGTGAGAGCCTGGACTATTTTGATTACTCAATGCTGAGTACTGACACAATCGAAGTTATTATTGTAGCAACATCAGGTGAAGTGATGAGAAATACTATTATTCTTAACTTCGATAAAGCTGGTACTCTTAGTGGAAGTATACAATCTGATTTCCAACATAGTGCATTGAGAAAATCATCTGATGAACCAATTGTTTCGATGATTATCAATACAATCAACTCACTGATGCTCTACCTACAGCAAAGAATTGAAGCCATCGAGCCCATATCAGATTTAGCCCTGCCTGATGTAGTGCCAAACAAAAACCTCGACAGCTCTCAACAGCAGTATTCATCAGTAGCAGAAGCATATAGACTTGTATTATTCCAAAATGCCGAAATCATTGATTTGAAAGATGGCAAGTACAAAACTATCCAAGACTACTTGCATCTATGGGAAGAAAACAGTACCCATGGTGTAAAGACATCTTTTTATAATTTCACTGTTGTTGATCTCGATGGTGACGGAATCCCTGAAATAATCCTTGGTGTAAGAGGTACACTCATCAAGGATACCTACTACCACCTTGTCTTGAGTTACAAAGACGGTCAAGTGCTCGCATATGAGCTGGGGGCTGGACGTCAGTTTAGAGGTTTGAGGATTAATGGAGTATTCAATGGCTCTGGTGGCGCTGGAACCGAGTATTTTATGCGTGTGTGCTATACATCTGATGAATCAGGTAAAAGAGCTGAAGTAGTAACTATTGCTCAGAGTTCCTATATTCAAGAAACCATCGATGGGGGACTTATAGAGCGCTGTGAACTAGATGGAATGCCAGCTTCATTATATGATTATTACCATTTTCGATATGAACAATACTCTAATGTACCTGAAGCTGTTTGGTTCCGTTTTACAAACGAAAACATCGAATCGGCTTTGTCAATGATCGACTAGATGCACAGTA
This sequence comes from Coriobacteriales bacterium, assembly GCA_031286245.1. Lineage (GTDB taxonomy): Bacteria > Actinomycetota > Coriobacteriia > Coriobacteriales > UBA8131 > WQXZ01. Next base: position 6,604 of record JAITUO010000193.1, on the reverse strand, counting down.
AACTTGCATACGTGTAGTGATATTTGACAATTCAATCAGCTAGAATATGTGGTTGTAGAGAGGAGAAGACTCAAGGGAGGAATAATCATGAGAACAACTACTTCGTGTTGTAGAAAATTGCTGCTATCACTCTTTTTGTCTTTTGTGATGGCTGGATCAATGCTGGTAGCACTACCGACTTCAACATTTGCTGATGAACCAACAGAGCTTGACTTAGCTCAAAATGTGGAGAAAACCGCAGTCGCAGTTTCTACGCCGATCTTTCGTTTTACTATAAAGACACCTGCTGATAACAGCGAATTCATACTGCCTACCAGCAGTGTTCTTGATGGTGAAATGACACCAAAGAGTTACAACTGGGTGATTGATTGGGGCGATGGAAGCATTGAATACGCTTTAGGAGAAAGCTGGAATGGCGGTGGTATCTCACACTATTACAATAAAGCAGGTGAATATGCTATTTCGATTTCACCCAATGGTTCGACTGAGGCCTGGCTGGCTGCTTTTGGATTCAGTAAGAGACTCTATACTTCAAACTATAGGGAAGGCATTGATGATCCCGATTCGCTGACCCTAGTGAACAAGGCTATGGTAATTGAGGTAAAAGGCCCGTTAACCCCGGATATGACTAGGACTCTTACACAGATTAGTGGTACTACTGCTGCGCCATATAACGAATGGGCCTATTTGTTCTACGGATGCAGTAATTTTATCAAAGGCCCTGAGACAACAGGTTGGGAAAACATCACTAGAGTGGATTATGGCTTCGCATCCCATATGTTCGACGGTTGCTCAAGTCTCGCAGAATTACCAAAAGGGTTCAATCTACCACAAGGTATAAACACCGTAGATAATAACTTCGTAGCAAATATGTTCTCTGATTGTTACAGCCTAATCTCACTGCCTGAAGGATTCAACTTACCTCAAGGCATTACAGAAGCAGATGCAGGCTTCGCATACTCCATGTTTAGCTCTTGTATCAGTCTTGCGACTCTGCCTGAAGGTTTCAATCTTCCTCATGGAATCAAGGCAGTTAGATCTCTGTTCGCATACTACATGTTTTACAACTGCGCTAGTCTTTTTGCTCTACCTGATGGTTTTAACTTGCCGCAAGGCATCGCTTCAGTCAGTGATGGTTTTGCACAAGGTATGTTTATGCGATGTAGGAGCATCACTACTTTTCCTGACAGCTTTAACCTGCCACAGGGCATTACTTCAACAGGAAATTCATTTGTATATGGGATGTTTGAGAATTGTACGAGTCTTTTGACCTTACCTGATGGTTTCAATCTACCTCAAGGGATCACAATGATTGGTGGTAGTTTTGCTAACTCACTATTCTATTCCTGTAACAATCTCGAAACTCTACCACAAGGTTTTAACATACCCCAAGGCATTACAGCAGCAAAAGATGGTTTTGCGGCTAATATGTTTGCATACTGCAGGAATTTTTCATCGCTGCCTGAAAGTTTCAACATTCCCCAAGGCATCACGAGTGTTGGAAACAGTTTTCTTTACCAGATGTTTTTTCACTGTGTGAGCCTGGCCGAACTACCTAGTAGGTTTAGTCTACCTCAGGGAATCACAGAAGTAGGTAATGGCTGTATGGTACGCATATTCTACGATTGCTCGAATCTTGCCTCACTGCCAGATAACTTCAATCTACCCCAAAGCATCACTAAGGTCGGCGATTCCTTTGTTGCTTCTATGTTTGATGAATGCACGAGTCTGTCTTCACTGCCTTACAATTTCAATCTACCTCAAGGCGTTACAGAGGTAGGAGATAGTTTTGCGAGCTTTATACTCTCAGGAGCAGGAGACTCTTCATTCCAAATAAACAATGCCTTACGGATACCTGTAGGTATACCAGGCGACGCCAAAAATGCATTCGCTGGAGCCTTCCAACTCTCTGTAGATGCTCCTGTTCAGAATCGAACAGCAGCCTCAATTATCGGCGATAGCTGTTTACCTGACAGTCAGCGATACACTTTTGATTGGCATTTCAAAGATCTCGACTACATCGATGTCAATTGGGGTGGTAAAGGTCTACCACAACCAAATGTTGGCGCACCTGGCTCAGGCGATTTATTTGGAGATGGTGTCACAGTCGCCAACGCTTTGATCGTCGCTCGCATGGTGGTTGGAGTAGGAAATCTCACACCTGAGCAGTTCGCTGCAGCTGACATGGACTTTGACGGTGTGTTGACCATGGTCGATGTGATGTTAATCATGCGAAAGGCTGCCAGTCTATAGAAACGGCAGTCTTGCTCAAATACTCAAAGGCAGATCAAACGAAAGTATACTGCCTGTCTCGCACGGGATGATCAAGCAGATCAGTCGAAAGCATACTGCTTGCCTCGCTCGGGAATAATCAGCTCAGTCTGAGGATACACCTCAGCCATCACTTTCTCCAAGCCAGCAGTATCGATGTTGCGTGAGATTGGTGGAAAAGAGTCGTCAAAATGATTGAGCATAACTGCCTTTGGCTCCAATCTGCCGATGATCTCCAAGGCAATCCTCTGCAGGTGAGAGCTGCCTTGGTAGGGCATGATCAACAGCTCAGAGCCTTGCGCATATCGCTCAGTAGCTGCCAGCCCGGGACTTCCCAATATAGTGATTCGTCTGGATCCAAAAGAGATTTCGTAGACCAGAGTCTCGGTATTCTCCACATAATGTTTATTCAGTTTGAAAATGTAACGCAGGTTGGTGGTATAGCGCAATAAACGAAAGCAGAGTAAAGTCGAGAGCACCAGCTTCGTATCAAAGCGAACATGCTGTCCGCATTTCACAGAAACAGATACGATTTCTGTAGCCTTGTCAGAAGATCTACCGGTCGATGCGTCGAACAACAACTCGTCACCGGGGCTGATGCAAGTGAGGATTTCATCAGCCACTCCATACCTCGATAAGGTGGCACAGGGGGTTTTTGTGGCATACAGCTTGCCGACACCGTATTTGACCAGGTCAGGCAGACTACTGGCGTGGTCGAGGTGACCGTGAGTGATCAGGACGTGCGGAGCTGGCATGAAGTCTTGAGGCGACAACGCATAGTCGGCACCAGGCAGAGGCACGAATGGATCAATCAGCAGAGTCAGGCTCTGGATTGTGACGCGGACTGAGGCTGTTCCATACCAGGTGATTAACATGTTGTACTCCGTGAGGTCTCTTGGCTCGGTGTTGTGTGAATGAATACATAGGCAGAATAATCGTACAGCACTATCATATACTCTCAGAAATCGTCATCTCAAGCAGGGGCGTGAAGCGTAAAAAAGCGCAAAAAACCTCAGAATCGATGCTTGACTCTGACACTGTGTCAAGGCTTAACCTGAGTTGTGAAATCTTGGTTGTAGGCGAAAGGAGCAGTCTGGTGTTTAAGATTGGCGAGTTCTCTAAGCTGGTGCGGGTGTCTCCCAGGATGTTGCGTCACTATGAAAAATGCGGGGTATTTCATCCCGCTGAGATTGACAAGTTCACCGGTTATCGTCTCTACAGTGCCGGCCAGATGCCGCTGCTTGCCAACATCGTTGCGTTGCGTGACATGGGTTTCACTGTCGATGAAATTGCTGACATCCTGCCCCATCTTGACGATCACGTCTATCTGAACCGGATCCTGCGCGCCAAAACAGCCAAGGTTATATCGGCCTTACAAGCCGAACAGGCAAAGCTCGATAGGCTTGTCCAACTGAGCGACACAGTAAGAAAGGAGCGTAGCATTATGGTTCATGAAGTCGAGTTGTGTGAGCTGCCAGCCATTAAAGTGCTGTCACTACGAGGAGTCATTCCCAGTTATCGGGATGAGAGTATCTTATGGGAAAGACTCGGAAAGCACATCGCAGAGCAGCAAATCCCTGTCAAAAGTGGTGGGTATTCGACCTATTTCGACGAGGAGTACAAAGAGGTTGATCCCGAAGTAGAGATCGCGGTCGAGGTCGATGCCCTTGGCGAGAATGCAGATGAGTTCATTTATCAGGAGTACCCCGGTATAGCTTTGGCTGCAACCGTCCGTTTTTCAGGGCCATTCGATGGCGGATATGACGCAGCCTGTGAGAAACTTGCCAGTTGGCTGGAGCAGAATGGCTACACTTTCGCAGGTTTACTGAGAGGTCATGTCATCATTTCACCGAGTGATGACGAAAACCCGGAAGGTTGGCTGACTGAGCTCCAAGTTCCAGTCGAAAAACTGCTGTAAGCTGATCGTAAGCCAGACGTAAAGCTACTTATTAACCAACTAAGCTATCTATTTACTGCGAGACATAACCCTCTGAACAGCGGTTATGTCTCGCTCTCTATGCAGTTAAACTGCAAAATCCGCATAAAAAGCTTGCTGATCTGTAAAGCAAGGCAAGCTAGCAATCAGTTAAACTACCATTGGAGTGACATGTTGACTTTAGGGAGGAGTAATCATGATCAATTCTAAATCCAGACTCAACAGAAGGCTACTGGCTATCCTGTTATCGTTTGTGATGGCTGGATCGATGCTGGTAGCTCTACCAACCACGACTTTTGCAGATGAGCCAGAGGAGCTTGAACTAGCTCAGAATGTGGAGAAGACCGCAGTCGCTGTCATTGCGCCAATGTTCAGCTTCACAATCAGGACACCGGCAGCGAACAGCGAGTTCAAACTGCCAATCAGCAGTTCGATGGATGGTGTGTTTGCCAAGAAAAGCTACAACTGGTTCATCGACTGGGGTGACGGCAGTACCCAAACAGTATCAGGTATGAGTGATAACGGAGCTGGTATCCCTCATACCTATATGGTCGAAGACGGTTATGTAATTACCATCTCGCCTAATGGTTCGACCGAAGCTTGGCTAGCTGCTTTCGGGTTCAGTGAGAGGTGGTATATCATCGACTGGTACCCAGGCTATGATTATAACGATTCGCTGACCCCAGCTAACAAGGCTATGGTAATCGGGGTGCAAGGCCCGATCACACCCGAAATGACCAGAACTACTGCTCAGATCAACGGCACAGCAGCGGCACCAGACAACGAATGGGCTTTTACGTTTCTTCAATGCAACCACCTTGCTCAAGCCCCCAGCTTTGTTGGCTGGGGTAACGTTACCAATGCTGGCAAAAACTTCGCAGCAAATATGTTTGCAGGTTGTACTAGCCTCACCTCACTACCTGATGGTTTCAACTTGCCCCAGGACTTCAATGGCAATGTTCATGGGCTGGCTAATAATATGTTTTACGACTGTCAAAACCTCACCACTCTACCTTCTGGCTTCAATCTTCCTCAAGGAATAACCTCTGCTGGTGATGATTTTGCTAAACAAATGTTTATGCGATGCACTAGCCTCACCACATTACCTGAAGGATTCAATTTGCCCCCAGGTATTGTATTGGCTGGTAATGGGTTTGCCTCGAATATGTTCAGGAGCTGTGCTAGCCTTGCAACCTTACCCGTAGGTTTCAATCTGCCACAGGGTCTTGTAGTGGTAGGCAAAGATTTCGCATCAGGCATGCTTGATGGCTGCGCGAGTATTACAACGTTACCAGCTGGTTTCAACTTACCGATTAATCTAACTGTGGTTGGCGACAACTTTGCCAGTAATCTGCTTGCTTCCTGTAGAGGCTTGAAACAACTGCCCGATGGTTTTAACCTGCCCCAGGGAATCACTGAGATCGGGAATCTATTCGTTGTGGCAATTCTCTATGACTGCCAAAAACTTGAGAGCTTACCAACAGGTTTTAACCTACCTCAAAACATCACTGATGCAAAGAATAGTTTTGCAGTCAGTATGTTTAGCAGCTGCAGTAGTCTCCGATCACTACCATATGGCTTTAACTTACCCCAAGGAATCATCAAAGTTGGTAACGAATTCGCATTTCACATGTTTTATGGCTGTACGAGCCTTGATTCTCTGCTAACAGGATTCAACCTGCCTCAAGGCATCACTGAGGTAGGCTACGATTTTGTATATAGAATGTTTAGTTTAGCAGGTAGTACGTCGTTTCAAATCAACAGCGATTTCTGCTTCCCAGCTGGTGTTCCAGCCGATTCCGCAACCGCCTTCCGCCAGACCTTCGATCTCTCAAATGCTGCTCCTGTCCAGAACCGTACTGCGGCTTCGATTATCGGTAACTGCCAGACTCCGATCACCGAACGCTTCACCTTTGACTCACACTTCTCTGATCTTGACTATATCGCTGTCAATTGGGGTGGTAAAGGCCTAACAAAGCCGGGAGTCGGTGCACCGGGTTCTGGTGACCTCTTTGGTGACGGAGTCTCTGTTGCCAATGCTTTGATCGTCGCCCGTGTGGTGACTGGTGCCGCCAGTTTAACTCCAGAGCAGTTCGCAGCAGCCGATATGGACTTCGACGGCTACCTGACCATGGCTGACGTCATCCTGATTATGCGTAAAGCAACCGGTCTATAGCAATTACGCTCATTAATAGACATAAGCAGGTCCAATTAGTTACGATGCAGAGCAATTAAGAAACATCAATTCAAGGGAGGAACCAAAATGTTAAAAGTAAACACCAGGCACTGTAAAAGACTGCTGGCTATCCTGTTATCGTTTGTGATGGCTGGATCGATGCTGGTAGCTCTACCAACCACGACTTTTGCAGATGAGCCAGAGGAGCTTGAACTAGCTCA